>DAOWMA010000163.1 GCA_030643345.1 Spirochaetaceae bacterium | reverse complement strand
TATCTATAACGCCCTTATTTTCCTTATCTGAAAAATAATTAACAGGTAGTTTTATAAGAATAACAGGAAATATGACCATAACAGACAGCATAAATATTAAAGAACTTATTATTATCCACCAAAATTGAACAGTTAAATTCAGAATATAAAACCTACAGCTCATGCTAACTTTTTATACTGTATTCTTTTATACATTCTAAAAAATCATCCCCATAAGACTCCAGTTTAACCTGTCCCACACCATTTACAGCCAGAAAAGAGTTTTTTGATTGAGGCAGCTTAACACACATCTCCCTTATGGTTTTATCAGAAAAAATCATATACGGTGGAAGACCTTTCTCCCGGGCCAGCAGCAGCCTAAGCTTCTTAAGGTGATCAAAAAGGGCTTCATTACCCTGTTCGTAATCCGCTGTTACTTTCGATTTCATTGTACTATATCGTTTTGCGACAGAGAATGTTTTATTTCCATATAGAATCTGTTTCCCCTTCTCTGTAATTCGAAGAATACCGTATTGATCTTCATCCCTGGAAATACACTCCTGCCCCAGGAGTTCATCAATTACCCTGTGCCAGTAATTCTTACTTTCGCCCTTTCCAACTCCATAAGTAGGAAGCTGATCATGGCCATACTGCCTGATTCGCACCGTATTCGCTCCACGGACAATATCTATTATGTAGGTAATACCAAATCGTTCATCTACTCTTTTTATTGCAGATAAAACCTTTTGGGCATCTACAGTGCCGTCCACCAGCTCAACTTCATCATTACATGAATCACACATACCGCAGTCTCCCGGGTATGCTTCATCAAAGTAGGATAACAGCTGCTTTCGCCTGCAGACACTTGTCTCGGCATAGGAAATCATTCGTGACAGATTGTTTCTTGCTCTGATCTGCTCATCTTCATCTTCAATATTTCTAATATGATAAAGAATTTTCCCTGTATCTCCTCTGCTGTACAAAAGGAGACAATAAGAAAGTTCTCCATCCCTTCCTGCTCTCCCTGTCTCCTGATAGTAACTTTCAATACTCTTAGGAAGGTCCCCATGAATAATAAAACGGACATTGGATTTATCAATCCCCATTCCAAATGCAATTGTCGCAACAACAATATCAACCTCATCTTTTTTATACAGATTCTGATTTCGCTTTCTTTCATCATCTGCCAGCCCGGCATGATAAGGCAGAGACGTTATTCCATGTTTATTAAGAAAGGCCGATGTACTTTCAACATCTTTCCGGGTTGTTCGATAAACAATTCCTGAATCCCCGGAATGATCTCTGATAAATTCGAGTATCTGCTGATTTGCATTGGATTTACGGATAATACTATAGTACAGTTCCTTTCTGTTAAAAGAAGCCCTGATACGCAAAGGCTTCTTCAGTTTCAGCTGGGTAATTATATCACTCTGCACTTTTATGGTAGCTGTTGCAGTAAAAGCAGATATAACTATATTCGGGAAGTACTCCCTCAATCTGGAAAGTAGCAGGTAATCAGGACGGAAATCGTGTCCCCATTCTGAGACACAATGTGCTTCATCAACAGAAATATGACTTAAATTAATATTCTGCAGCCTGCTTATAAATCCTTCAACTGCAAATCGTTCCGGAGCAATGTAAAGAAGTTTCAGTTTACCACTCTTCAACAAATAAAACACATTATCAGCATCTTCATAAGACAAAGAGCTATTAATAAATCCAGCTGTTATACCATTTTCCACTGCAGCATCAACCTGGTCCTTCATAAGAGCAATAAGAGGACTGATAACCACTGTAAGACCAGAAAGCAGCATAGCCGGAAGCTGATAACAGAGAGATTTGCCGCCGCCTGTCGGCATAGCCGCAAAAACGTCCCGACCCTCAAGAATTGATGTTATTATCTCCTCTTGATTTGGTTTAAATTCAGAATAGCCAAATGTGGTTTGAAGTGTTTTTTTAATATTATTTTTCATATTTATTAATCTCCGACCATTTTTCAGGATTATTAAGAATATATTCTGTAATCCTTTTTAATGATTCATTATTCATAATAATATGTTCATAATAATTTCGTTGCGAAATCCGTTTATTATTCTTCACCTGTTTCATGTTTACTTATCCAGTTTTTTACATCCAAAAAGGAATACCTTTCGAAAATACCAAAAGAAGAAAGCCTCTTTATTCGCAATTTACCAAAAACAGGTGTATTTATACCGCAAAGGAACTTTGTCAAATTTAACAGAGAAAAACGGTCTCCCATTTTTCCAATAACTTCACCTGTAATTTCCCGAAAATTAAAATTTGAAAGAGATATCAATTCTGTAGATTTTACCATAACAGCTTTCCCTGTTTTACAGTATGAACAATGGCCACAGTTATCTTTAGACAGATTCTCACCAAAATATTCGGCAAGTTTCACAGAAATACACGAATCACTTTCAAAGAAAGCAATCATTTCGTGTATTTTTTTAATACCCTGTTCTTCTCTCAGTTTAAATAGATTATACATTTTTTCTGTTAAACTTTCCATATCAAAAGATTGTGTATTTATACTGTAAACCTCAACTGCCTGTTTCGCCTGCAGTTCAATCCAGCCTTTTTCTTCAAAATATTCCAAAGCTGTAATAATACGTTTCCTGTCTGCATTGTAATTACTTTGAATTCCGGAAATATCAACATAAGTCCATGTTTTTTTTGTGCTGCTGTTCTTAATTATTGCTTCTACAAAACCCTTTCGTTCCCCCTCAAAATTACCTGCAATTTCCCCTGGAGTTCTATTATACTTAAAAGAATATTGATCAAAATATGTATACCTGGGTGAAATAATACCTTCCAGCCCCAGATAAACGAGCAGTGTTTTAAATGGCAGAATTCTAATATTCAGATCATTTGAAAGGGTTTTTATCCTGACTTCCCATGACAAACCATTATTTTGCTTTATTTTTTTTAAAAGATTATTGATTGATCTCTTTTCCGGGGTATCCCCGTAGATAAAGTTTTCCAGAATATTTATGTTATCCCTATTGGCAAGAACTTCACAGAAAGAGCTTTCACCGTCTCTGCCGGATCGTCCAATTTCCTGACTGTAGCTCTCAATTGACTTGGGCAGATCATAATGGATAACTCTTCGAATATTTTTTTTATCAATTCCCATACCAAAAGCAATGGTAGCCACAACACAATCAAGCTTTCCTGTCATAAAATCATTTTGTATAAGATCACGCTCCAGGTTGTTCATCCCGGCATGATAGTAGTGTGCATTTATATTATTACTGCAGAGTAATTCCGAAACTTTTTCTGCAGTCTTCTGCAGGGTAACGTAGACTATTGCAGGATCTTTTGGGAGTTTACTAATCCGCCTAAGAAGATAATCGTTCTTCCCGGATTCACTTACAGGACTAATCTGTAAAAAGAGATTTTCTCTGTATGATCCGGTAATCTTTACATTCTCACGGGGAACATTCAGTTTTAAACACATATCCTCTACAACCTGCTCCGTCGCTGTAGCGGTTAGGAGTAATACCTGTTTTACTCCAAATTCTTTCTGATAAGATGGAAGTTTCAGATATTCAGGGCGAAAATTATGTCCCCATTCGGAAATACAGTGGGCTTCATCTATTACCAGCAGAGAGATTTTCATTTTTTCAAGATTATAACGAAAGCGTTCATTCTTAAACCGCTCCACAGAGATCATCAGTATTTTTAATTCCCCATGAATTGCTTTTCCAATGATTTCATTGTACTCATCTCTTTCAAGTGTTGAATCAAGTCTGGCAGCAGAAATATTGTGTTTAATTAGAAAATCCAGTTGGTCTTTCATTAAAGAAAGTAATGGAGAAACAACAAGTGTCAGGTTTGGTAATAATACACCAGGCAGTTGATAACATAAAGATTTACCTGCACCTGTAGGGAAAATAGCTGCTGCAGATTCCCCATCCATTATTTTTGTTATTACTTCTTTCTGCCCCTTCCTAAAAGAAGTAAATCCAAAATATCTTTGTAATTGATTTTCCATTCCAAATACTCCTGCCATATATCCCGGGATAGATATCCCTTCCCCTTTTAGAAGAGAACACAATTATAAACTTATTGGTCTCTATATCTATATACAGGGTAAATGACTTTCCTGCTTCAATTTATACAATATTTTTTATTAAATATATTACTTACTACACTATTTAAGGGATAAATAGATGCCATCCCGCATTACTCCCAGGTAGAAAACCCAGTTATCCATATAGTCCTGCTTGATTTTACCCGGATCTTTTTCAGTTTTGATCTCATTAAGAAAATCAAACCTTGTTTTAAGCAGCAGCCACATAGCCAGTTCAAGGATCTGTTCCTTTGGATATCTTAATCTTGATGTATCAGTATCACCAAAAAGTCCGAGAAAATGATCACGGAAAATATTCTGGATACTGGATGCTATTCTCTCATTTGCAAGATTAGACGTACGTACAATAAGATAAACAAACTCCGGATGATCGATATAAAAATCGATGGCAAGTTCTGAAATATGTTTCAAGCGATCCAGCAGATCACCAGGAAGAGCCTGCATCTCTGCTTTAACACGTGTTTTTAAATAATCGTAGAGCCTTGAATAAGTATAATCAACAATGAATATAAAAAGTTCTTCTTTTGAGGAAACATATTCATACAGCCCCCCTTTGGATATGCCGGCGCGTTTGACAATCCCATCCACGGAACTTGATTCGTAACCGTGTTCCCCAAATTCTTCAATACAGGCAGTAATAATACGTTGTTTTTTCTTTTCAGACAGATTATCAAATGTTGGTTTCATACCATAGCCTAGAATACCCTCTGATCAAGAACACGTTTTACTTTTTCACCTGAAGTCCTTCCCAGACTTTTGGGTTCAATCAGAGTAATTTTTGCATGCAGTCCCAGACGGGTAATCATATGTTCTTGAATTTTTTCCTGAAATTTCTGAACTTTTCTAATTTCATCAAATGCAATAAAATCTGGTGTTACTTCAATCTTTATTTCAATGGCATCCAGCCCTTCATCCCTTTTTAAAATTATCTGAAAATGGGGTTCCACACCTTCAATTTCAAACAAAATAGCTTCTATTTGTGAAGGAAACAGATTGTTACCATCCACAATCATCATATCATCAGTTCGCCCTGAGATTCGTTTGATTCTTCTGGTAGTACGGCCACACCTGCAGTCTCCCTCTATAATACTGGATATATCACCAGTCCGATAACGTATTAAAGGAAAACCCTGTTTGGTGATAGTTGTAAAAACCAGTTCACCCTCTTCACCCACAGGTAAGATCTTCAGTGTTTCAGGATCAATCACTTCCACAATAAAATGGTCCTCATTTACATGTAATCCATTATGATTTTCACATTCAAACGCAACACCAGGTCCAATTATTTCACTCAAACCATAGTTATCAAAGGTCTGAATTTTCAGCTTCGACTCAATTTCAGTTCGAAGTTTTTCACTCCAGGGTTCAGAACCAAAAAGTCCGACAGATAAGTTAAGCTCCTGAGGATCCATTCCATGCTCTTCCAGTATTGAAATAATGTGAAGGGCATAACCTGGAGTGGAAACCAATGCTGACGTACGATA
>DAOWMA010000013.1 GCA_030643345.1 Spirochaetaceae bacterium | reverse complement strand
GAATAATCCTCAAACCGCACAATATGCAGAGATGATTCCCTACTCAATTCCTCCTGCAGCTATCCCGAATACTGTTGAAGTACACAACCTTATCAATTCAGAACTCTGGGAACCAATTGTTTTTGGTAAGAAGACTGTAGATGAAGCCCTTAATGATCTGATTCCGAAAGTTATGGCTCTTTGGGAATAATTGAATATCATTTTTAGATAAATCTATCTTTGGCCGGGATTCTTTTCGGCCAAAGATTATTTAAGGAGGGAAACATGGATAAATTAAAATTCGGTAATAAGTTCAAGGGGAGTAAAGCTGGTCTTGCACTTATTGCTCCCTATCTGGTTTTTACCATAGTATTCTGGTGCATTCCATTCATCTGGTCCTTTGTTCTTGCTTTGCAAAAATGGAACATGATGTCTCCTGCCAAATTTGTAGGTTTAAACAACTTTATAAAAATATTTTCAGATAAGCTTTTTTATATCTCCTTAAGGAATACATTTCAATTTATTGGTGTATTTATTCCTCTGGGTGTCGCCATTTCCCTGCTGATTGCCTGGATGATATATAAAGCACAAAGGGCCTCATCATTTTTTCTTATTTCATTTCTTCTGCCCTATGTTACGGCAGGGGTAGCATATGCTGTAATTTTCAGCAGGCTCTTTGCGCATGATGGAGTTGTTAATGTTTTTTTAAGAGGGATAAATTTAAATATACCATTTTTTACTGATCCCAGAATAGCAATGAGTTCTATTGCAGTACTGGTCGTGTGGAAAGTAATGGGGTACTATGCTTTGATTTTTTATGCAGGATTACAGGCAATACCGCAGTCGATATATGATGCGGCCCTGATAGACGGGGCAAGTGGAACACAGACTTTTTTCAAGGTTACCGTTCCGATGCTGAATGCTTCTTTTGTTACTATACTAATATTTGCAATAGGGTTGAGTGTTAATATATTTACCGAACCTTTTCTTATTACCGAGGGTGGACCGTTCTTTGCAACGCATACATTTGTTTTCTGGACATATAAAACGACATTTGAGCTTTTCCGTGCCGGCCAGGGAAGTGCTCTTGCCATAGTAACTGCAGCTATCTCATTCGGGCTTGTATTTGTAGTTCGTAAATTTGTTGAAAGAGAGGTGCAATTATAATGGGAAAACAAAAAATGAAACTTGGGCATAGTCAGATGAATAAGGCAGTGCGGTATCTTATCTTATGTATTTTACTCTTTTTAGCCTTGTTTTGGTTATATCCATATATCTGGGTTACAATTGCTTCATTTAAAAATGAGACAGACATTACAGGATCAGGGCTGTTACCTTCCAAGCCCATGACACTGGGCCACTATAAATTTATACTTACCACAGCAGCCGAAGTTGGCAGAACACCATTTGGAAGAGCATTTTTCAACTCTTTCTTTATTTCATCGGTAGTAACGGTTGCCGTAATTCTGATAGGAGGTCTTGCCGGATACTCTCTTGCCAAGCATGAGTTTCCAGGTAGAAAGTTTTTAACAAATTTTATTATATTTCAGATGCTGTTTCCGACCATACTTTTTCTAGTTCCTGTCTTTCTTGTTATAAAAAATCTACATCTGATAGACACCTATACGGCGATGATCCTTCCCTTTGTTGCAAGTGCCTGGGCAGTATTTCTTTTTTATCAGTTTTTTAAAGGAATACCAAATGACTTAATAGAGAGTGTAAGAATTGATGGAGGAAGTGAGCTGCTTATTATCTTCAGGATAATGTTCCCACTTTCAAAACCCATAATAACGATTATTGGAATGTTTATTTTTATGGGCAGATGGGATGAATATCTGTGGTATATCATTCTAAATAAGAAAAGTGCATTTATGCCGATGACAACTGTGTTGGCAGGCTATATGAAAACCTATGGTGAAAATCTTGGTGCGCAAATGGCCGGTGTAATCTTCCTTACATTTCCGATAATTGTACTGTTTATCATCTTCAGAAACTCCTTTACAAGAGGAATAACCATGTCGGGTCTGAAGGGATGATGAGATATTAGTTTATTATAGTTATGGAAATGTCCGGAGCTGTGTAGCAAGAGTAATAAATTCAACTTTAAAACAATTGGTAAAGTAGAAATCATATTAATCATAGGTGGATATACAATGACATTAATAGAACAAAGAGAATTGTTCGAAAAAGGAAAAAAAATATATGAAAGTGTTAAAGTAAAATTTACAGGTGTTGATGGATATGATGTTTATAATCCTTCTTTACCATTTGACTGGAAAGGTAAAACCTATATCTTTGGTCGAATAGAAAAAAGGGGAGAATGGGCCAGATCCTGGGTAAGATTGTTTCAGAGGGCAGGAAAGGATGAATGGGAACTGATTTCCAATTCCATGACTTATCAACTGGAAGATCCATATATTTCCTTTATAGATGAAGAAATTGTATTAGGTGGCACTCATGTCCGGATGAAGCAGGGTAAACTGGATACATTTTATGGCTATTTTTATAAAGGAAAAGATTTACATGACCTGGTCTATTTTACTACCGGTCCGGATTATATGAAAGATATTCGACTGGTGAAACTGGATGGATTCCGAATAGGTGTTTTTTCAAGACCGAGAGGTGAAAAGATTAAAGCTCAATATGGCAGTGATTCAATTGTTGGTTTTACCATTATTAATAGTATAGAAGAAATAAATGCTCAGTTAGTGGAAAACGCACACATTGTCGACGGACTTTTTGAAGATGATGAATGGGGTGGTTGTAATCAATGTTATTATCTGGATAGTGGTATGATCGGAGTAATCGGTCATAAATCTTATAAGCAGATTGATGAATCCGGTTTGGAAATCCTGGTTTATATGAATATGTCATTTGTTTTTGACATTGAAAAACATGAAGCGAGAGATATTAAAATCATTGGTACAAGAACCAGTTATCCTGATGGACCTGCAAAAAAAGATACATTGGTTGATTGTGTCTTTCCCGCCGGAATAGTTATGAGAGATGATGGCAAGGTTGATTTATACAGTGGTATAGGTGATGTAGAGGTAGGGAGAATTGTTATTGATTATCCATTTGAAGGGTATGGGAAGATAAGTAAAGAGCAATGATAGCGATTTCCAATAAGATAAATCCAAAAGGTTAATACTTTTTAAAGGAATAATATATGCCCTATCTTCGAGGCTACACCAAAAATGAACTGAGCAGCGTATTGGATAAGATAGGAGAAGCCAGATATGAGATTATTGGCGAATTGTCCATTACCGCATGGGTAACGGAAGAACCGGTAAGTTTTAACGATCGAAAAACCGGTGAAAAGAAAGAGCTCCGAGCAGGTGATAAGTGGGGAGATCTGTTCGACTGCGCCTGGTTCCATTTTACTGCTGATGTTTCCCGGGATGGGAAAGATAAAAAAATCGTACTCCTTATCGATGTGAACGGGGAATTGTGTGTTTTTGATTCTGCCGGGATTCCTGTCAGAGGTCTTACAAGCAAGGCATCCACATTTTCCCGGGAATTGGGAGCGCCGACCAAAAGGACCCTCCATATTTCAAATAGATCTTCAGGAGAGGAAAAGATCGATATATGGGCTGATGCCGGATGTAACGATCTTTTTGGGGAGTTACAGGAAAACGGCACTGTGAAAGAGGCGTTCATTGCTGTCTGTAATGATGATATTCGCAGCCTATATTATGACTTTGAGATCTTGTATGACCTGATGAAAGTACTTGCCCCGGAAACAGCACGATATAGCCGGATACATAATGCACTCCTGGAAGCAGGTTTTGTACTAAAAACTTTTTCGTCTGATGAGATACAAAAGGCAGGAAATATCCTCGCACCTGAGCTCCAGAAGATTGGAGGAGACCCTTCACTTAATATTAGTGCTGTTGGACATGCCCATCTTGATCTGGCATGGCTATGGCCGATCAGGGAAACCAAAAGGAAAGGGGCCCGTACTTTTGCAACTGCTCTCGATCTGATGGCCCGCTATCCCGATTATATTTTCGGAGCAAGCCAGCCCCAGCTTTTCAAGTGGATGAAAGAGTCCTATCCCTCTTTGTATGAGAAAATAATAAGGCGTGTAAAAGGAGGACGGCTGGAAATCCAGGGGGCCATGTGGGTCGAGGCTGACACTAATATCCCTTCCGGAGAATCCCTGATACGTCAGCTATTTTATGGGAAGGAGTTTTTCAGAAATGAATTTGGCAGGGAGGTTAATTATCTATGGGAGCCTGACGTATTCGGCTACAGTGCAGCTCTCCCCCAGATCCTCAAGAAAAGCGGTGTGGATTATTTTATCACCCAGAAATTATCCTGGAACTTAATAAACAAATAACCCCATCATTCATTTAAATGGAAGGGGATAGATGGCTCTGAAATTCTGACCCATCTGCTGCCCGAGGAGACCTATAACGGTCCCGCATCTCCCGGAGCAGTTGTAAAAATAGAGCAGAATTACCTGGACAAGGGTATATCTGATCAATGCCTTATGGCTTTTGGCATTGGTGATGGCGGGGGCGGTCCGGGAGCTGAACACCTTGAAAGGCTTAAAAGAATGAAAAACCTGGCAGGCCTGTGTCCGGTTGAGCAGAGGCCAGTCGCGGATTTTCTGGCAATTTGGGAAAAGGACAAGGACCGTTTCGCAACATGGGATGGAGAATTTTATCTTGAAAGACATCAGGGGACATTTACAACGCAATGTAAAAGCAAATGGTATAACCGTCGGATGGAGATAGGACTGAGGGAACTGGAATGGAAAGCTGTTCTTTCAGGACTTGTGTCGGGAACTGAATATCCTTCAGGACCCCTTGAGCGTATCTGGAAGGAGGTCCTTCTGTATCAATTTCATGATATTCTTCCGGGATCATCAATCAAAAGAGTTTATAAAGAATCTCTGGAGCGGTACGCGTTTATGCTTAAAGAAACAGAGAAACTGATCTCAGAACATGAATCTAATATTATTAAGAATATCGATACCTCCCATAGTAAAAACCCCTATGTCATTCAAAACTCCCTTTCATGGGAAAGGGAAGAGTGGGTGCAGGTAGAGAATACCTGGAGAAAAATTCTGGTGCCGGCGATGGGCTATGTCGTAATGGACGGAGTTTCAGTTGACTCTTTTGTTTCAAATCAATCGATAGCTCTGGTCGATAAACTGGAGAATGAGCTTCTTGTCATCATCTTCAATGATGATGGAAGTATAAAAAGTATTTTTGACAAGGAATTACATCAGGAAATTCTTTCACCGGTAGGTATGGGGAACTGCGTTTCCATATATGAAGATGACGGGGATGTCTGGGATTTTTCCCTCAACTACCGTGAAAAACCCCCTGATACCTTCGTTTTAATAAGTTCTGAAACTGAAATTGACGGCCCGAAGGCAAGTATTACCCATTTCTATAAATATCAAAAATCGGAAATGAAACAGCAGGTTGTTCTCACCGAGGGGAGTCGTTGTATCGATTTCATTACCTGGATCAACTGGCAGGAGCCGGCTAAGATGATAAAGACCGGTTTTCCTCTGGCTATCAAGGCAGACCATGCAGTCTGTGAAATCCAATTTGGAAGTATAAAGAGAGCGACCCATTCCAACACAACATGGGATATGGCCAAAGATGAAGTTCCCGCCCAAAAATGGGTCGATATCTCAAGTCGCCATTACGGCGTGGCCTTGTTGAACGATTCCAAGTATGGCTACCGGGTTAAGGATAGTACGCTGGAGTTGACCCTGGTGCGTTGTGTCCGGTATCCGGGTCCATTAGTAGACAAAGGGGATTCTTCAAGAGAAATTTCCGCTTACACAGATCTGGGGGAACATAACTTTACCTACTCTCTGTATCCCCATCCAGGTGATTATGCAGAAGGAGGTGTTGTTCGGGCAGGATATGAGCTGAATATTCCCCTTGCAATCCTACCCTGTTCTTCCGGAAAGGGGCCCCTGCCATCAACTTTTTCCTATATGCTTGTTGAATCTCCGTCGGTAATTATTGAAACGGTGAAAAAGGCTGAAGGGGGCAGCGAAATAATAGTTCGTCTTTATGAAGCCGCAGGTGAGTCATGTCATACTGCCCTGCAATTGAACTTTCCGGTTATGAAAGCTCTGCTTGTTAACCTGATGGAAGAACCCATTGGTGAGATATCAGTAAGAGAGGGGCGGGTTGAGCTGGATTTTAACCCCTTTGAGATTCTGACAATAAAACTGTCAGTCATTCGGTAGGAGTCAGCCAGCCTCCGAATCATAATCACCAAAAGCTGATCCTGATATTAGCCTTTTGAAATCATTAACACCTATCCTGGAATAAGTCTCTGTTTCAAATTTCTATACTGATTTCTAAGGCTGCCGGACAGTCGAGATCCTGAATGCAGAAGGTGACATTCCAACTTTAATTCTAAATGAACGGTTAAAAGCTTTTATATCAGATTAGTGTTGATGAGGACCTGTACTCTACTGTCTTCCTCTAAAACACCATTAATTTCAAGAACTGCTACCCTTGACAATTCCTCTTTGGTAATGCATTCAGAGATCCAATGTAATAAGCCATAAACAGAATACCTCTGATGTGATGTACCGATTGGTCACCTGAGAGGGTAATGTCATGAAGTGGGTCCCATGACCAAAAGCCCCATTTAACATTCGGGTCCTCCAGATATAGTGGATACTTCCCGCCTTCCAATGCTTGAAGATCTAATGAATAATGTATAGCTTTAATTGCAGCATTTAAGTACTTCTCCTCTTGTGTTTGCATATGGACACGCATGAATCCCATAGCAATATTTGGCATATCCCCTGGACCAATGTTTGGTGCACACACCTCATTGTCGCTGTCAATGCCAATAGGCCAGGAGCCCTCGTCGCCCTGTTGCTGAATCAGCCAATCACAAAAACCCCTGGCAGCTTTAAGAAACTTCTTTTCACCTGTTAATTCATACAGGAATACGAGTCCTCGAATTTCAGGTGCTGTCAAATCAGAATTCCAAAACTCTCCATCCAGGAGATAGAAACAACCATTATCTGATTGCAATGTCAGACCATGTTCTCCCCATGCAATAGCTTCCTTGAGATAGTAATCATCATTTGTTGCCTCATACAATTCTATATACGACACAACCGGGAACCCAAACGAGCGCCAAACAAATCCATAGTTTGTCCACTTGTACGTATTAGTGTCATATTTGTAACAAAAACCTGCTTTTTTTGCTTGTTTAAAAAAGTTATGAAACTGCTTAATATAAAAAAGATAATCTTCCTCTTTTGTTCTGCGATATAAAGCAACACAGGTTAAAAAGGCATCACCTGTATATTTGACCCAAAGTTCATTGTTCTTAAATCCATCCCGAACACCACCTTGCCATGTAAACATTGGATGTGTTTCAGTCGCATGGTCATAAGCCCATTTAAAGCAATTAGCTGCACGCTCCAACATCACTTCATCACCAGTCATATCGTACATGGTCAGATAATTAATTGCCATCAGGTAGTTCCCACTATCTAATTCTGACTGATACTTTTCATCAGCTCTGTAATAATGCCTCAACCCCTGTTCTTTATGATCATAAAGATTCTCTATAAAACAGTAGACACAGTTTTTCACCCGTTCTTCCAACACCTCTAATGGGTATCCAAGTACATCCTTGATTTTATCATTGTCCTGATGAGGTCTTTTAAGACCCCATCCAGTTGGAAATATGGTTTCGTATGCCAAGATATTTCTCCTACCTATTCCAGGGTAACTTTGGTAAATGATAGGAAAATCAATCGAGAAATGCAAGGCAAAAACCGTAAAAAAAGGAACCTGCAGCCTAAAATCGGTAAGAATCGCCGCGCCGGAACGAGTCTTCAAATTATTCCGGCGGTTAAGTTGTCTAAATTTTAGTAATGCCTTTTAGGAAAATATCAACACAAGCATCAGCAACCTTTTCTGATTCTTAGCAGTTCTCTTGCTGATTTCGGGAGGAGACTTCTCATATAATCAAACTTAGTTCTGAACAGTTGAGAGTGAAGGTGTTTCTCCGTAACCTCAAAATAAAGCTGAAAGGAGCATCCGTGGGCTCGGTTGTTATGCATGGATAATAGATTGTTTTTCTGAAAGTTTCAGCATAGATTGACATTTATATCACGGCTAAGTAGGATGAAATTGATATGGGTAAAAAAGTAACAATTCATGATATAGCATCTCTGGCCGGAGTCAGCCCCAGTACGGTTTCAAGGGTTATGAATCACCCCGATCTTGTTAATGGGAAAACCAGAGATTCTGTCTTTAATGCAATAGAACAGTTAGAGTATATTCCCCAGGCATCAATACGGAGTGAACCGGAGAAAAAATCAATTATTGGCCTTGCAGTTCCGGATATTAACCTGCCAATGCTTGGGGGGATTATCAGGGACCTGAACTCTGAATTAGCAGCCACAGAATACGACCTGTTACTTATCAATATGAAGGGTGAGAGGGTAGTATCCAGGTTTTTTATTGAAAACACAAACTACAGGAAAAAAATCGATGCTATAATAATCTTTTCAGCTATAATGGATGAAGTGAGTGTAGATTTTTTCAGAGCAATTAATGTACCGGTTGTTATAATCCAGAACAGATGCAATCAGGAAAAGTCTATCTCTACAAATAACTATCTTGGAGCTTTTGATGCTGTTAAATATCTTATAAGTAGAAAATATGAAAAGATTGCTTTTGTTGGTTGGGAACCGGAGGATAGCCATCTGAACGATCGTTTTTATGGATATAAAAATGCAATTGAGAAAGCCGGGATTATATTTGATCCTGAAATGACAGCCTATGCCTCATTAAGTGTGGATGGAGGGTTTACTGCTACAAAAAATCTATTGGAAAAGGTTAAACCCGATGCAGTTTTTTATGCCTGTGATAGTATGGCTTTTGGTGGATATAAATATTTTGTAGAAGCAGGAATTTCAATACCACAGGATATTGGAATAATCGGGTTTGATGATTATGAAATGGCTTCAGTGGTAGGGCTTACAACAATGAAACAGTTTATTGGTGTAAAAACACGAATGGCTGTATCCTATCTGCTTGACAGGTTATCGGGAAGAATAAAAACTCCTAATGCTGAAGAGGTTTGTATTACTCCCCGACTTGTAATACGCGGGTCTACTCTTTAACGCCCCCGGCAGTCATTTATTTATAACTACTAATAAAATATTGTACAGGTTATTGAAAATTTCTGAAAATATAGTAGATAATTCATTTAAATATGTCAAAATTCTTTGACAAATCGGTGTATATAGGATAATCTGAGAAATAAATTGAAGGTATGGATGAAAGTTTTCATATAAAAATATAAATATTTCATATACTGCATGCTTTTAATGAAAACTAAAATAAACTAAAATATACAAAAATATACTAGAAAACTGCACTGCCGGTTTGGAGAAGAAAATGAAAACAAAATACAAAGCGCACATTATTTCCCACACCCATTGGGACAGGGAATGGTATCTGAACAGCAAGTACACTAATGAATGGCTTGTTCCGTTCTTTAATAATCTTTTCGCTATGCTCGAAAAGGAAAGTGAATATATCTTTGTTCTCGATGGCCAAATGTCCATGATTGAGGATTACTTTGAAGAACTGAATAAATCCGGTATAAGTACCAGTATATACAGGCAAAAAATAAGGGAATATGTAAAGCAGAAGAGACTTTTTATCGGCCCATACTATCTTCAGCCCGATTGGCAGCTGTTGAGTGAGGAATCTCTTGTACGGAATATGCTGATTGGTCATCAGCTTGCATCTGATTTGGGAGGTGCAATGAATGTAGGCTGGATGATGGATAACTTTGGGCAGATCTCCCAGACTGCACAAATTCATAAAGAATTCGGTATGAAGGGACTGTATGTCTGGCGTGGTGTTGAGATGGATCCTGAGGATGTTCAGTCTGAGTTTTTATGGGAATCGCCCGATGGAACAAATATTCCTTCTATCTATCTGCTTGATAGTTACCGAAATGTTATGCGTCTTGCAGAGTATGAAAATATAATGAAGCAGCGGGTCTATGCTGAAGTAACCAAACTAAAACCATTCACAACAACAAATAATATTCTGCTTATGAATGGGTATGACCAGGAGATGGTCCCTGATGATATTCAGCCTTTTATTAAAAACGGGCAGATGGATTCTGATGATCTGCTTGTTTTTCAGAGCAGCCCCGAAAAATTTATGGATGCAGTAATGGAAGAAAATCCTTCTTTAAAAACTTTAAATGGGAGTTTGTACAGCGGGAGATTTATTGCGGTTTTTCCTGGTGTAATGTCAGCAAGAATGTACCTTAAGCTGCAGAATGATGATCAGCAGAAGGCACTTGAAAAAAGAGCTGAACCTCTTTCCACCCTTGCATGGGCATTGGGAGGAGAGTATGACGGGCAGATTATTACCGAAGCCTGGAAGACCCTTCTAAAAAATCATCCTCATGACAGCATCTGCGGAGTAAGTATTGATGATGTACATACAGATATGGAAGAGAGGACCAGATATGTAAACCAGTTATCATCTTCCCAGATCAGGCAGAAACTTAGAGAATTAACAGGGTTGATAGATACTTCTGGTGTGGAAGATGAAGAAGTTAAAGTTGTTTTTAATACAGCTTTTTATGAAAGAGATGAGGTAGTAAGCTTTGGAGATGAAACCTTCTTTGTAAATCTTCCTCCAATGGGTTATAAAGTTATTGAAAAATCTTCCAAACCTGTTTCTGATCTGATACTGGATGGATTTACTATTGAGAATTCTTTGATTATACTTTCCATTAATTCCAATGGTTCATTTAACATAACGCAAAAAAACACTGGCAGGGTTTTTGAAAACCTTGGAGTATTTGAAGATAGAGCGGATACAGGGGATGAGTATAATTATTCATATCCGGATTCTGACTCTGTTGTAACAACATCAGGTGCTAAAGCCGAAATTTCAATAATAGAAAAAAGCAGTATTCGTGTTGTCTTCAGGATTAAAATTGAAATTGAACTTCCTGAGTCGGATGCAAATAGTCATGCAGAACGTAGTAAGGTTTTAAGGAAAATGCCTATTGTAACCTACTTAACACTGGATGCTGATTCTTCTGTTGCTAAGTGTAGGACTGTAGTTAGAAACACTGTAAAAGACCATGTAATGAGGGTCCTGTTTCCTACGGATATAGAAACTGATTATTCATATGCCGGAAGTCCTTTTGATATTACCCAGAGGCCGATTTCTATAGAGGATTATGATGAATCCTCAATTCCGGAAGATGTAAGAAAGGTAATAGTCGGGGCCAGAGAGGCAAAACCGAATACAATTTTTCTAAACAGGGAATTTGTAGATATAAATGATGGTGACTGCGGTCTTGCTGTTTTATCCAAAGGTCTGCCTGAGTATCAGGTGATCGATGAGGACAATAAAATTGCCCTGACTCTGTTTAGATCTGTAGGCTGGGTAGCTAAGGATATTAACTCCCGAATAGGAGATGCCGGGCCTAAGATTTTTACTCCAGGGGCGCAGTGTTTAAGAGAGATGTCATTTGAATATGCAGTCTATCTCCATGAGGGAGATGCCTTTGAAGGGGATGTCTGCAGAAAGTCTGATATTTTTAATTCTTCAGTCATCAAACTGACAACAGACAGACATAAAGGAGTGCTGGATAAAGAAAAATCATTTTTTAATTTGGTCAGTAAATCGAACAGTTTTAAAGTGACATCCTGCAAGAGAAGTGAAGATGGCAGGTCGGTAATTATCAGAGGTTATAATTCCAGTGAAACTGGGATAGATGTGGAATTGGTATTTTTTTTCAGGATACAGAAGGCCTGTTTTACAGATCTCCTTGAAAGGGAGAAAGAAGAACTGTCAGTAAAAGAAAATATTATATCTTTTACAGTCGCACCAAAAAAAATTATTACCATGAAAATTGATATTGATCGAATGAATTTTTCTCCTTCTTTATGCAGGGCTGAAATTCTGGAAGATGACAGAGTAAACGAAGATTTTGGTAATTATAAGTACTGTCCTTCTGTAACAGGGAAGGATCTTGGAAGTGAGAAGCTTCGGGCAGAGAAGTTGAAAGAGGGACTTGATAATCCTATGACAAGGAGGACTGCACTTGAAGCACAGTTATCTGCAATACTTACGCAAAACCGATTGAATGAAATAGAGATTAAAGATCTTGGATATAAACTAAATGAGGCAAGAGTGCAGCGGAGGGTATTTGATTATATAAAGGAGTCTAAAGACCCGGGGGGAGAATGAGGGATTTTTTATCCCAAAATTCTCTTTCCAAAAGCCGACTCTACAAAATGTAATAGAGGTGTATAGTCTACCTGTCCCTCTTTAAGACATCCTGAAATATCAATGGCTCTCATTTGCTCAGACTTTGAGATTAATTCCATAGCAAGATGAAGCTCCCGGGCAGTTAGTCCCTCGCTTGTGTTACCACCTACATCCTGGCAGAAGCTCAGGTAGAATCCATGGGTACCGGAACCTGCTGTTCGTAAAGCTCTTCTGGTTACCTCTCTGATTCCAAGAAGATCGATATCCTCCATGGTAAAAACAGTCAGATTAAGCCTTCGTATAAGATCAGATTCTTCTTTTTCCGCTTCCTGCAGTCCTATAATAACTATATTTTCCGGAGAGAAATCAGAGCTCATGTTTATATTATCATCTACAAGACCAAGGGCTGTTGAAAGAATTCTTCTATCAGCTTTTGCAGATTCAGAAATCATTAAAGATGCATGGGAATCCAGAATAATTAATCCGCTTTGTCCAAGAGTGTTTTTCATCGCAGTCATACCTGAAAGTGTTACACGTTCCGGACCGGCAATAAATGGTACAGTTCTGTCTCTGAAAGATTGCTCTAAATTTGCAGGGGTTGGAGCTAATGGTCCTGTAACTTCAACATTCAGAGATGCCAGCCTGGATTTAATTTCCGGAGTGTTAAATACAGGAGAAAAGCCTACCATAGCTATTCTGTTTTTTATTGAACTGCTTTTTGGAAGAAGAGGTTTTTTTAGTACATATGCAGATGTCATTCCTGCCAGCAGGGCTCCATAGCTAAGTGTAAAGCCAATTCTGTCTCCCAGCCCGGGTTTATTTTCTGCTTCTGTAATATTTAAAAGAAGATGATCACTGGATGCTCCAATGATGGATAAATAGTTATCTATTGGGGACAGCCCGTCAACATCTACATCTTCTCTTCCTATATTCAGAATCCCACGAACCATTTCTCCCTTGTCTTCAATAACCGGCTTTTCCCCAAATGCATCCATTCCTGTTTCTCCGATTGGTATTGATGGTTTTGTCTTTATTTCTATAAGTTCAGCTTCCAGGGTAAAAGCATCGAAGGATGTTCCGGGCCATCTTTTACCATAAGCTGTTTCTCTTCCAAGCATTATTGCTTCTCCAATTCTCAGCTGGTTAATATCTTTCGGCATTTTCCCCCGTCTTACAAGGTCCAGAGAGGAAGAATTCCCGCCGGAAAGAATATCCAGTTTGATATTAAGAGAATCCTCTATTCTATGTGCATAATCCACCAGCATCTGCATGTTTTTTTCTGAAGGAAGAACTCCTCCATAGCATGTGAGATTTGTTCCCAGGCCGGCTAATCGTACTCCCGGCAGCCCCGCTGTTTTTGCTGCAATCTGCAAGAGATCATCCGGCCATATCCCTTCACGAAGGTCCCCCAGGTCCAGCATCAGTATAATACCATGCACTTTTCCTTTTTTATCAGCTGCAAGGGATAGCTCTTTTATTACAGAGAGTTCAGAGTTCAAACTGGTATCCACAGAGTTTACAATTTCATCAACCCCTGAAAGAGGTGGAATTCGTAGTAGTGTAACAGGGTGATTGATCCCACTCCT
The DNA here is from genome assembly GCA_030643345.1 of Spirochaetaceae bacterium. GTDB lineage: Bacteria > Spirochaetota > Spirochaetia > B11-G9 > B11-G9 > JAJRQE01. The sequence goes on along the minus strand of DAOWMA010000013.1, from coordinate 130 downwards.
CCGAAGTCTGTTGATATTCTCAATTCTGGATTCACCAATTCCTGTTACACCTCCGGAAATCATGGCTTTTGCCACAGAAGGCATGCCGCAGGTGACCTTGGAAACTCCAATTACATCAATACCATGCTCT
>DAOWMA010000339.1 GCA_030643345.1 Spirochaetaceae bacterium | reverse complement strand
TGATGCCTGTTAACAGCGTCCGTACTTATATCAAATATTCCTGCTTAATGTCAACCACTTCTGCGGCCTTTTTTAGTACAATCTTAATTTGATATTGCTGATTTTCTGCTTTATTCAACATTACTCAGCGAAATGTAATTTATATATAGAGCAGGAAAATGTCAACTGTATTACGCGTTTTTTTCTTCTTTTTCTGAAAGCAATTCTTTAGCTGCCAATTCAGATATTACCTTAGTAAGTTCAGAAAACTGATCTTTAATTTCCGGTGTTCTAACAGATACTGAAGAACGTCCTTTAAGTAAAAGCAAACCATAAATTTCCATCCCGAGATTTCTGTAAAGACTATCTTCCTTCTGCCTGAGTTCTTTAATCTCTGTAGACAACAATGTCTGTTCACCAATATTTATAGCCTGTTTTTTTGCTTTATCCAGTAAAAGCTTCGATTGATCAATCCCCTGATTTAAACCACGACTTACTTTCTTTTTCCAGTCCATTCAATTTCCTTATATAAACAGTATACATAATAATTTACACCCTGATGCAGAAAAAAGACAAGACAATTATTAAGTTTTAGCATATAGTATCAATATATTATGGATGAAAACGATAATAACTACAGTCGATGTCCCAATTGTGGAAAATATTTCATTAATACAGAAGCAGAGAATAAAACGTTCTGCTCCAATGAATGTTTATACTTTTATAAAACGTGCATTGTATGTGGAAGTTACTTTATAGCCTCAAGAACTGATAATAAAATATACTGCTCCGAAATTTGTGGTATTAATCCAGAGTCTTTGGGTCCTCCAGCAAAACCTCCTCAGGACCACTCTTTGTCTCTGTCTCCTGATCCCGGGTCCCGGGAGATGGCAGCGGATAACTTATAAATACACTTAAAATCCGATCAACATCAAGAAGATCCGGATAAAACCTAAGTTCATCTATTCTGTCTGAATCAGAAAATCCTCCCTTCATGGCTTCTTCAAGAGCTGGTATACCAAGATTATAATCCTCAATAGCTGTTAACAGAATAAAAGCCTTATCAAAAAGAAATTCAGGATTGGGATCCATCTCTAAAAAATTATCGTAATATTCAATAACTCTTGAATATCTGCGTTCAGTTTTAAGAGCATCTATAAGAGCTGTAAGGAATTCCTTCACAGTCTTATCTTTCTCATATGCAGCTTCAAACCACACAGCACCGGAAGAGATACCCAATTCCCTTTCAGCTATTCCCAAATTATAGAGAGTATTGCTGCCGGCATCTCCAATCGATTCCAATTTAACAAGATACGGATAAACCTCTTCATACAGACTGTCATGTATCATCAGAATAGTAATATTATTTAAAACATCACTGTTATAACTGTCAATTTTTAGTATCGACTCATAGGTTTCTATGGCCTTATGGATATCACCTTCTTTAAAATAACCCCAGGCCAGAATCTTCATAACAAGAATATTCTCAGGATTTTTCTTTAACAGATCAGTAAGAACAGCGATACCCTGTTTATAAGATCCGGATTGAATATGAACAATACCCAGATTGTATGCAGCACTGGGAAATGATGGATCAATCTGAAGCGCACGTGTGAACACCGCAGCGGAGTCATCCAGCATCCCAAGATCACTGTAAGCATTACCCAAATTGTAATATGCTTCGACTAATTCTTCTTTATAACCAAAGGAAGAACAGGAAGATAATAAAATCAATAAAATTGTAGAATGGATAAAAACTCTTTTAATTAAAACTATCTGATTACTACTCAAAATTACCCCAGTACGGTCTCTTCTATTTTCCGGAGCTGGGCCCGATAAAGAGAAGCAATATTTGTACCGTAATCAGCAATCAACTGAATAATATTTCGGGGGTAATCGCTCATATCCTCACCATTTAAACGATCACCGGCATCACCAAGTCCCGGAACTATGTACGCCAGGTCATTTAATACAGGATCCATCCAGAGTGTATATATCTCCACATTTTCAATTGCTCTTATAACCCGGAGAGAACCCTTTAAAGCTGATATAACATTAAAACATTTTATAGAATTGGGTTTCACTCCCTGTTCAAGTATATATTTCAGGTTAGTAACCAGGCTCCCGCCGGTGGCGCTCATGGGATCAGCAAAAATCAAATCTTTACCGTTCAGTTCTTCCAGATTATAGAAAGATTTATCTAAATCCAGAACATACTCCATATTATGCTCACGCTTGGAATCATCTCTCTTTATCTTAAACAGAGCAAAAGGAGTAACATAGTTGGAAGATGAATATTCCTCAATTTCTTTACTCATAATCATGGAGGGGAGAAGAGCTCCCCGGAGCATAACACACATCACCGTATTTTCGACAAGGTGATCAACATCAGGGATTTTATGCACTGCATAATTTTGCACAGGATATGTTACTGGTGTATCAATAATTAAATAATTTTTCTTTCCTGTTCTACTTTTTTCTCCATAGGCAAGATTAAAAAGCAATTCATAAGCTCTCTGAATATAATATACAAATTCCTGATGCTGAGTTCTTCTGTTCCGCAGCTTTGCAATCAACCTGGAAGCTTCACCATGATTTTCGACAGGAGTATCAAAAGGATAGATGTGCAGATGCTCCTCTTTTGAAGCAATTTCCTGCATCAACTGCCCCATGGAATCATATAAACCAATAAGACGTTTTTTCTCCTTATTCAGGCGTTCTTCGTTATGGGATGAAGAAAGAATTTCGAATGAACTTGTAGCTTCTGCATAAAAATTATCAAGCTGCTTTATATTGTTTCTGTCTTCAACAGTAAGATAACCATCCAGGTCCTCAGCTTTCAAGACTATCTTATTCATAAACCCTACCTTAAAGAGAATCCGAATGATCCGCCAATAGCAAACCTGTCTATACCTTCATCAAACACATCCATAAGTGTTGCATCAATAACCAGTTTATAAGAACTACCGCCAAGTATATCTATTCGCAAACCTGTATTAAAGGCCCCCCTTGCAGCTGCATTTGTAATTCTGGAATCCACACTATAGGAATAATTTGCAAATTCGCTAATCCAACGAACATATCCGTTAAAAACCTGGGGGAATAATGCCAGATCGAATCCCATTGAAAAATCTATCCTGTTATCCCAGCCATCATCAATATCAAAGGTCTTCCCGAAAACAATTGTTGTTGAAGCAGGAATCTCCATAAAATTACCGGCATAGGTTG
>DAOWMA010000277.1 GCA_030643345.1 Spirochaetaceae bacterium | reverse complement strand
GGCAGCCACGTTTCTATGATCACATAATTCGCAACAATGAATCCTGTCAAATAATCGCAAACTACATAAAAATGAACCCTGAAAAATGGTTATTGTAGGCACCAGATCTTTTTACTATCCAGACATATCCTCATAAGAACACCTTCTGTGTTAATAATACCTTCTGAATCCTCAAAAAAACAATCTTTTGGCAAAGACAATCCCGTAAAGACGCAATGCCTTGCGTCTCTCTCCTTAAAAACAGTCTCTCTCTTCCCTAAGTACTTCTCTCTTCCTTAAGCACATCTAAGCGTCTCTGCTAAAAACTATCAAAAATAACAGTCAGTTTTCTGTAAAGAGCACTAACCTTCTTACTATACTCCGGATCCATGTCAGCATTTATCTCATCGACCATTACTTCCAGACTGGATAAACTGCCCTCTACTGCACCGTATAACCCTTTCTTAGTCTTAAGCCAGTAGGTCCCGTGTTCATCGGTCTCCAAAGAGAGGTAGCCCAGTGTACGTCCCTTTTTCTTTACCTTAACAATACGCAGAATGCGGTCAATAGTATCGGAGAATATCTTAAGCTCTGTAGTAATACTAAAACTGCCGCCCGATTTACTATTAAAAGCAAGGTCCCTTTCCGGATTGATATGGGGAACAACTCTTATAATATTGGCCAGTCTGTTACCGGTTTCCAGTTCCATATCTCTAAAAATAATTTTTCCTCTTACATTATTGTAAATTGCAATTTTCTCTATAGGTGTAGACCTGACCATATCCCTGATCCGGTTCCAGGGAAGAACTGCAATTTTCTTTTTGCCTTTAAATGGAATAAGCTCGAAAACTGTATTGTTAATAGTTATACTGTTTGAAGTATCTTTTGTTTTCTTCCTTTTCTGAACAGATCCGGCTTTTTCGGGAACAAGTTTGATAAGTTCAGGAGAAATTTCATTGAGCCATGATCTTTTTAGAGTGGAAACAGACCGTGCGAACATTCTTGATGTTTTAACAATTTCACCTGCGACGATGTATTCGGGAGATTCTCTAAACATTACAGATCCGGGATGGATATGTATTTGTCCGGCTGTAAGGCTTTTGTAAGCGGATCTTCCGGACCGGACACATACGAACTGAATAAGACCTGCAGAAATTGAACAGAGTAAATCTTTTTGGCTGCCTCCGGAAGTCATAGGTATTCCCATATCCGAAATAATGCTTTCAAGCTGTTCTTTTATATTTACAATCATATTCATTGTACGAAAATCCAGATAGAAATCATCACAGAATTTCTTTTTCTTTTCAGTTTCCTTTATTAAAATATAAGTTCTGAAAAGTTTGAGATTTGAAATAAAATCTCCGGATGGATCACGAAAATGATGCTGGGCATTTCTTGCCTCAATTTCTTCTCCCTGGGGAAGTAAAAAAGGGGAATGAGACGAAAGGAATGCAGAAACCACAAGCACTTCTTCAAGTACATCAGGGTACCTTAGAATTGCTTCAACTATCATTCTGGAATGCCTTGGAAGTAATGGGAATTTGACCATCATTGTACCGGCATCGGTAAGAGTGTTTTCTTTACTTATTGCCCCGAGAAGGCGAAGAGTTTCTATTGCTCCAAGTATACCCTGCTGACCTGGAGTAGAGATAAAATCAAAACTGCTAAAATCTGTTATACCCAGCTCAGACATTAGAAGAACAACTTCAGAAAGATCTGTACGAAAAATTTCTTCCAGAGTATATAGACTCCTGGAATCAAAATCACGTTTTGAAAATAACCTGTAGCATGTGCCGGGTCCGGTCCTTCCGGATCTGCCTTTCCTTTGATTGGATGAAGCTTTTGATACAGGACTTTCAATAAGTGATTCTGTAAAAGTTCTGGGACTGTAGAAATTCATTTTAGCAAGGCCTGGATCAATAACAGTTTTAATACCGTCTATGGTTATACTGGTTTCTGCAATATTTGTTGATACGACTACTTTTATTTTACCAGAAGGTGTTTTTAGAAATACACGTTCCTGCTCTTCTTTTGAAAGTCTGCCGTATAGAGGAATAAGAAATAGTTTTTTCGAGATTCTGCTGCTTTGGAGAAGAGTAACACATTCTTTTATAGCACGTTCTCCTGGAAGAAAAACCAGCACGTCGCCGCGTTCTTTTTTCCTTAACTCGTTGGATACAATATCTCCTATTTTATGGAGTATATTTTCATAATGATCCTCAGCAGGTAGATTGACATAAATTGTCTGTATGGGGAATACCCTTGTTTCGATATGAACAATAGGGGCATTATCAAAATATTCTGAAAATATTTCACCATTTATTGTTGCAGATGAAATTATAACTTTAAGGTCCTGTCTGATTTCAAGGATACCTTTTAAAAGACCAAGTATAAAGTCAATATTCAGACTTCTTTCGTGGGCCTCGTCTACCATAATTACAGAATATTTCGAAAGAAGTTTATCAGCTTTCAGTTCCTGAAGAAGGATTCCGTCAGTCATGATTTTAATTTTTGTATAGATATCTGTAGTATCTTCAAAACGCATTTTATAAGCAACAATATTACGGTCTCTGGCTTCCAGATGATTACCAATAAATTCACTTACAGAAACTGTTGCTATTCGTCTGGGCTGGGTTACACCGATTACACCTGAATCTCCATAGCCGGCTTCCAGCAGTATTATTGGCAATTGAGTTGTTTTCCCGGAACCCGTTGGGCTTTCAACTACTATAACCTGATTTCTTTCCAGTTCGATGAGTATTTTTTCTTTTTGTGTATATACCGGCAAATTGTTCATAATATTACTGTTCCCGGGCTTTCCTGATTATATCAATAGCTTCACCAAGGTTTATTTTATTAAAGTTTTCTCTGGTATTGATGTTTTTTAAAGTTACTTTATCTGCATCTATCTCATCAGGTCCGCAGAATATTGCAAAAGAAATACCTTTTTTGTCAGCAAATCCAAACTGATTACCAATTTTTTTATCAGCAAGATAAACTTCACAGGATAATCCTGAATCTCTAATTAAAGAAGCAATGAAGTGGTTGTGCGATACTGAGGAACCTTCAATATTAAGTACTATTACATCTGAACCTGGAACTTGTTTTTCAATAAGTCCAAGTTCTTCAAGACCTGCCATTAAGCGGTCCAGACCTATGGAAGAACCAACTCCGGGTATATTCTTTTTTGTATAAATGGATGCAAGATTATTATATCTGCCGCCTGAACAGACAGAACCAAGTTCCGGAAGATCTTTAAGGAAAGTTTCATAAACAATGCCTGTATAGTAATCAAGACCGCGGGTAATTGATGGGTCCAGTGTAAACAGACCCTCTATTCCTATTACTTTCAAATATTCATAAACTTCATAGAGTCTATCTGATGCTTCAGATTTACCACCGGACATAACTGTAATTTTATCGAGAGTCTGTAAAAAGCCTGCTTCAGGCTCTATATAGTCCAATATTTCCCCTGCAGAATCAGAATTAGTCAAACCAGTTAGAATTTCAAGGACTTTATCTTTGCCGATTTTACCTATTTTATCAACAGTTCTCATAATCTCAACTGCCTTGTCAGATGCTTTTATCTTTGTAAGGAAATTATTAAATATTCCTCTGTGATTTACTTTAAATGTAATATTTTCAACTCCGATTGCTTTAAAAGAACTATGCATTAGTTGAAGAATCTCGAAATCTGCAGAAGCATTATCTACACCTACAATGTCAAAATCACACTGAATAAATTCTCTATATCTTCCTCTCTGCGTATTTTCACCCCGCCATACTTTATCAATGTGATAACGCTTAAAAGGTAAGGTAAGTTCGTTTATATGTGCTGCCATAAATCTGGCAAAGGGTACTGTCAG
>DAOWMA010000109.1 GCA_030643345.1 Spirochaetaceae bacterium | reverse complement strand
TAAATTCCAAAAAATATTTAATGATTGGAGTAATATATGAATCAAAAGATAATCTATACCAAAACTGATGAAGCACCGGCACTTGCTACGGGTTCCTTACTACCAATTATTAAGTCTTTCACAAGGGTTGCCGGTATAGATATTGAAACAAAAAATATCTCTCTGTCCGGAAGAATTATTTCTGCTTTTCCGGAGTTTCTTACGGAGAAACAGAGACTTCCGGATGATCTTGCTGAGCTGGGAGAGCTGGTCAAAAGCCCGGATGTAAATATTATCAAATTACCCAATATCAGTGCTTCGGTTTCTCAGCTGCAGGCTGTTCTCAGGGAATTACAGGGAAAAGGTTTTAATCTGCCTGATTATCCTGAATCTCCTGAAAATGATGAAAGCAGAGAAATAAAAAATCGTTATGATAAAATAATGGGCAGTGCTGTCAATCCTATACTCCGTGAAGGGAATTCTGATAGAAGAGCACCTGCAGCTGTAAAAAAATATGCTATGAATCATCCCCATGCCATGGGTCCCTGGAGTCCCGATTCAAAAACTCATGTAGCCAGTATGACTGAAGGGGACTTCTATGGAAGTGAGCAATCTGTTGTTTTCTCATCTGCAGATATTGTCAGGGCTGAGTTGGTACCGGAGTCCGGGGAGAGGATTGTTCTAAAGGATAAAATTACTCTTCAGAAGGGGGAAGTTCTTGACTCTGCAGTTATGAGCACAGCTGCTCTTAGGAAGTTTATAAAGGATTCAATAGCCCTGGCAAAAGAGGAAAATATATTATTTTCAGTGCATCTTAAAGCAACAATGATGAAGATTTCCGATCCCATAATTTTCGGACATGTAGTTTCTGTTTTTTTTGAGGATGTTTTTTCCAAATACAGAGATCAGCTCGGGAATATTGGGTTTAATCCAAATAATGGAATGGGGGATCTTTTTGTAAAACTGGGAAACCTATCTAAATCTGATCAAAATGAAATTCTTTTGGCAATAGATGAGTGTTATAGAAAACAACCTGATCTTGCTATGGTAAATTCTGATAAAGGAATTACAAATTTACATGTACCCAGTGATGTAATAATAGATGCTTCAATGCCTGAAGCTATAAAATCTTCAGGAAAAATGTGGGGACCTGATGGCAAATTACAGGATATGCTGGCACTTATACCGGACAGATCATATGCAGGCATATATCAGGAAACTATAGCATTCTGTAAAGCTCATGGAGCATTCGAACCCCGTACCATGGGCAGTGTCTCCAATATTGGTCTAATGGCCGGGAAGGCTGAAGAATACGGTTCACATGATAAAACTTTTCAGATCGAAGCAAATGGTGTAGTCCAGATAATTGATCAAGCCGATACCATTCTGATGGAACAGAAAGTAGAAAAAGGTGATATATTTCGAATGTGCCAGGTAAAGGATGCGCCTGTTCGTGATTGGGTTAAGCTGGCGGTAGGCCGGGCAAGGGCAACCGCTTACCCTACCTTTTTTTGGCTTGATAAAAATAGAGCTCACGATATGAAACTGATTGAGAAGGTTGAAGAATATTTACTCCTTCATGATACAGATGGGTTGGATATAAGGATAATGTCACCTAAGGATGCAATTCAATTGTCTTTACAGAGAGTTAAGGATGGTAAAGATACCATTTCTGTTACCGGGAATATTCTAAGGGACTACCTTACCGATCTTTTCCCTATTCTGGAGCTTGGTACAAGTTCAAAAATGCTTTCCATTGTCCCTTTAATGAACGGTGGTGGTCTTTTTGAAACAGGGGCCGGAGGTACTGCACCAAAACTTGTTTCCCAGTTTATTAAGGAAGGACACCTGCAGTGGGATTCTCTCGGAGAGTATCTGGCCCTTGCCGTATCTCTGGAACACTTTGGTAGTAACTTTCACAATAATAAAGCCCTGGTACTTTCAGAAGCTTTAAATAAAGCGACAGAAAATTATCTTGAAAATAATAAATCTCCTTCTTTGAATGTTTTTGAGATGGATTGCAGAAGCAGTCATTTTTATCTTACTCTTTACTGGGCACAGGCTCTTTCAGAGCAGAATAGAGATTCTTCTTTAAAACTATTGTTTGATGGATTGGCAAAAGAATTATTGATGAATGAAGAGAACATTATAAATGAAATAAATAATACACAGGGCCAACCGGTTGACCTTGAAGGACACTATTGGGTTGATCCTGAAATATTAAGAAGGGCGATGAGACCCAGTGATACCTTTAATAAAATTATGGATATTGTTTTATGAATATTACATATTATCCAGCAATTCCTGAAGTGGTTCTTTTACTGTTGAGAATCCAATTCCATTTTCACTGCAGAAATCTCTGACAGAATCTCCTGGAGTTCCCATTGGTATTTCGAGTGCGTCATCTATCTGTTCTTTGGTTAGACCCCAGTCAAGAAGATCCGAAAAGAGAGTTTTCCCCTTTATGGTTGTTTCTTCAGATTCCTCTGAGTGTTCTGCAGTTTCTGCAGAAACTTCCAGACCTTCCAGGGAAACAACTCTTTCGCTGTAAGTTGCCAGAGTTTCTTTATTTGTTGCACCTTCCTTGTTTAGAATATTCCATGCCGGTTCCGGAAGAGCTGTATCTTCTTCAGCTGCAAGCGGAAGTCCCTTATACAGGGCAATAAACAAACGCATACTCCCTGTTCCTATTTCCAGATCTCCTATCAAACCGTAAACAGCTTCAAACTCCTTGATCTTTACAGTTTCCAGGTTTTCTATATCAGAAAAACCAAAGGCTTTAGCCAAAGTTGCTACAGGAATATCAAATGCTTTCTCTAAATCACTAAAAGAATAGGAACCACGGATATCTGCAGGATCTGCTTTCCCCTCGAAAATCCCGGATGTAAATTTCGTTGGATTTTTTGAACTTTCAGTTCTCCAGTATCCGACAGCAGAGCTTATAAATATTCCAGTGATAAACAGGACTGGCAGAACAGCAGCAGCGATATTTGCTTTTATCCTCATTTTATCGCCTCCCCAGGACGCATGGGCGAGCAGGAAGCTTGCTTCCGACCAGCCTTATATCGGCCAGTACGAAACTCCATTGTTTCAGGAACAGGACATACTCCATCATCCGAAGTACATTCATAGCAGCTTATGCATTGATGGTTTATGACCTTTCCGGTTTTGGAAACCGTAATGTTCATGGGGCAGACCCTGTCGCAAAGTTTGCAGTCAATACAGGTGTTTGGATTACGTCTTAAAGGAATAATTCGGAAAAGATTGAAAACTCCCAGGACAGCACCGTATGGGCATGCATACTTACAAAAGGGACGCTCTACAAAAAGAGATAGAATTATAACTACTCCCAGAGTAAGAAAACCTGTAATAGCAACTTCTCCAGTCCAGAACTGAAAAAGTGTATAGTATGGATCAAAATCCTGAAAAATCAACTTTCCAGAAACAGCTGTCATATATACAACCCAGGCAAGAACCCCGTACCGAAGATATCGCAGATATTTATCAAAGCTGTAGGGGATAAACCTGTTGTATTTTTTCTTAAAAATTTTTCTGCCAATCTTTCCAATCCATTCCTGAAATGTCCCCATAGGGCAGATCCATCCACAGAATAATGGTCCCATAAGAAGGGCGGACGCGAAGATAATATACATCAGTACAAGACTGGATTCGTGGGTTTTTTTAACAAATGTTCCAGCCGTAACAAGGTTGTATAAACTTACTACTCCTCCGAAGGGGCAGACTGCATGGAGGGATGCACTGCCTAGAAAGGGGATTCCCCTTCCGGATTCTGCTAATGTGTGATTAATTGCTATTAGTGCAATTAATATAAACAGAATAAGTTGAATCCATGTACGAATTTTTACTTTCTTTTTCATAATTTAGCTCCTTATATATTACATTGGTATCAGGAATATATGAACAAAGTGTGAATAATAAATATAAATTCAGATTATGTTTTAATTATTAATGAGCAATTTCAATAAAGCAAATAAGTATTGTTGTGCACCCATCTCAGTCTTTAAGATTGACATGTCATAAAAATGACATTATTATGTAATTAAGGGGTTGTGTTAATGGAATATTTACAATTTACAGATTTTCGAAATCATTCAAAAAAGTATTTTGAAAGAATTCAGGAAGGGGCGAGCTTTATAATAGTTAAAAAAGGGAGTCCAGTAGCCAGAATTATACCCTTTAATGAGAACATCCAGGGATGGAAACGCTCAGTTTCCCGTGTGAAGTTAAAGAATACAAGAAAAACAACTATTGATTTTATTTCTGAAGAAAGAAATGACAGATGAATTATTTTCTTGATACAAGTGCGTTAATAAAAAACTATATAGAAGAACCAGGAAGCAGTTTTGTATCTGAATTGATGGACCAGGCTTCAAATATATATGTGTCAGAGCTTACAATTATAGAATGTTATTCTACTCTAAGGCGATTGTTATTAGAAAACCTAATTACAAAAAATGAGTATAAGTACTTAAAACAGGAAATTAGTTATGACTTCGAATATTTTTACAAAATAGACTACTCTGCTGGTTTATTACATTGTGAAAATCTTATCGATACTTACCAATTAAAAACATTGGATTCAATACAACTGGCAGCATCCCTTTGTGTAAAAGATGAGATTGATGTTTTTGTCTGCTGTGATAATAAGCTCCTAAAAGCAGCAAAAGAGGAAAATTTGGAGATTATAAATCCTGTCAGTAAATAATAGAAAAGCTATTGATTACACCTGAAACAGCGCATTTATATTAAGGTTCTATTCTGGTTATACCGTCAAAGATATCAAAATCCCGGTCATATGAATACATTGAAGTGATCCCATTAATCCAGCAGAAAGCAGCATGAAGTGCATCACGGGCCATAACATTGGTGTATTCGTTTAACAACTCAAAACACTTTTCCATGATAAAAGTATCAACTGAAAATATAACAGGAACGATTTTGTGGGTAAGAGAATATACTGATTTGCCGTCTTCCCATCTATTAATATGTCTGTATCTATGCAGTATTTCCTGCAGTACTTCTACATTGATACAAGCGTCAACTTTTCCAGAGGCGATTTTATGAAGCAGGTTTACTGAAGGGATTTTATTAGGGTGTTCTTTTCCTGCTGCATACATAAAGATATTTGTATCAATAAAAACCATCAGTAGATCTCTTTGAAGGGAACCTGATCCCTCTTCATTTCCTGGACAGAGGCTACAGGCAGCTTCAGTTTTTCCAATTCTAAAACGGCATTTACAGCCTCTTCTCTGTCATTCGAAGCGTATACCTTCTCACAGGCACTCCGGATAAGATCGCCTATAGATGTTTTTTTTACTTTTGCCAGATTTTTTAGGGACGAAAACTGATTTTTGGAGAATAGGATTGTAGTTTTATGGGATAATTCCATATGCGCCTCCATATATGGAATATAATTCTTTTTAATTTATAAGTCAAGAGTATGAGAAATAAAAAGGCTGTCTGAAATAACCCCAGACAGCCTTCATAAAAAACAGGAAGAATCCTATTCCACTTCGTTATACTCACCAAAAGAATGGCTCTTCCATCGCACTCTGGTAGGAACAACTTCCACATGAACCAGGGATGGATCATTTTCATCTGTAAATAATCCAAGAGCGCCTGGATGTAATTCAAGAAGTTTCTTTTTCTTTGCTGCATCACCTGTTAAATCTGCAATACCTGCTACTCTAAGGTGGTTGCCCCGCTGATCTACCCAGCAAAGTTCAACTTTCGGGTTATCCTCTAATTCTTTAACCTTTCCGCTGATATTTACTGTAGTACACCAGAACTTAAAATCGTCTGTTACTACAAATTTCATTGGTCGTACCCTTGGCTGACCATCAACACAGGTTGCCATCTGGCATGACCCGGCACTTAATACTATTTCCCGAACCTTTTCTCTTGACATTCAATATCCTCTTGTAAAAAATCTATAACGGCATATTACCGTGTTTTTTCTTTGGTCTGTCCTCACTCTTATTCATATACATCTCCAGAGATTTCCAAAGCTCCAGTCTTGTTTCAGCAGGATCAATAATATCATCCAGAAAACCGAATCCTGCAGCGATAAATGGGTTCATTACAGTTTCCCTGAATTCATTTATCTTCTGTTCTCTCATAGCTGCGGGATCATCAGCCCCTTTGATATCTCTTCTGAAAATAACATTTGCAGCACCCTCAGCACCCATAACTGCAACTTCTGCACTTGGGTAGGCAATAGTTCTATCGAAACCAAGAGACTTTGAGGACATTGCAATGTTTGCTCCCCCATAGGCTTTTTTTACTATAAGGGCAATCTTTGGGACCGTTGCTTCAGCAATTGCATAGAGCAGTTTGGCCCCATGTCTAATTATTCCGCCATGTTCCTGTCCTGTCCCGGGGAGGAAACCAGGTACATCAACAAAGGACATAAATGGAATGTTAAAAGAATCACAGAATCTTACAAATCTTGCAGCTTTATCTGATGCATTTATATCAAGAACAGCCGCCATAACCTTTGGCTGGTTAGCCATTAGACCAATTGTATATCCATTCAGTTTGGCAAATCCAATTACCATGTTCTGTGCATAATCTTTCTGTACTTCAATAAAAGAACCAACATCAAAAACAGCATTAACCAAATCTTTGATATCGTAAGGTTTTCTTGGATTATCAGGTAGTAAATCCAGAAGTTCCGGAGTTTTCCTGTCAATTGGATCATCACATTCCCATACTGGAGGAAGCTCCTTGTTATTGGAAGGGAGATAGGTTAAAAGTCTCTGAATAAAAATAAGACATTCCTCTTCGGAGCTGAACCTGAAGTGTACATTTCCGCTCTTAAAAGTGTGGGCCTTGGCACCACCCAGATCTTCATGGGAAATTTCTTCTCCTGTTACGGCCTTAATTACATCAGGCCCTGTTATATACATATGGCTTACCTGGTCCACCATAAAGATAAAGTCTGTAATTGCCGGAGAATAAACAGCTCCACCGGCACATGGGCCAAGAATAATAGAGAACTGGGGAATGACACCGGAACTTAATGTATTTGCACGGAAAATTTTTGCATATCCTTCCAAAGACAGG
>DAOWMA010000124.1 GCA_030643345.1 Spirochaetaceae bacterium | reverse complement strand
TGTTCAATACCAAATTCACCATCTACAGTATGTATAATTAAATCTCCGGTTTTTGGGACTAAAGAACAATCAATTATTGCAAGATCCTTATCACATATTTTATATTCCTCATTCCCACTGCCCCTTACAGTAAAAATATACATTGCATGGGGTTTTGGTAATAACAGGGAGGTCCAGTCAATATCATTTTCTGCGTAAGCTTCTGCCGGAGAACCAAAACCGGTCGTTCTTTGAGTACGTTTCATACTCCAATAATACTACTTGACAAATGTATAGTATATAGTGAATTGATAAAATTTTATAAAATTGCCTGTTTTTCCGGACTGAAACAGAGACAACCACCCACCCCGTAACAGTGATACCGGCTTTTGCGATGTGGCCTATTTTTACGATTGCTTGGCTATTTTGCGCCAGGTAGTAGCCCGATATTAGAGAAGAGCTACTTATAAAATTCAAAATATGACACAGCGCAAAAAGCTATGATAAAAAAGATTTTCCTTGACCCCGGACCATATCTACCTTAGGCTTGTTTATAAGGAGCAATGTATGGACAAAACTGTAGCTATAGTTCTTGGAGGCGGCAAAGGAACACGTCTGTACCCACTTACAAAGGAACGGGCAAAACCCGCTGTACCGTTTGGGGGTAAATACAGACTGGTTGATATTCCAATATCAAATTGTATAAATTCCGACCTTAAACAGATCTATGTTTTAACACAGTTTAATACGTCTTCCCTTCATAACCATATTTCCAATACCTATATTTTTGATGTATTTACCAAGGGTTTTGTAGAGATTCTTGCGGCAGAACAGACATTTGAAAATACAAGCTGGTATGAAGGAACAGCAGATGCAGTAAGAAAAAACATGAACCATTTCCGGGGGCAGCAGGCAGACTACTATGTAATTCTTTCCGGTGACCAGCTCTACAGAATGGACGTTGAGGATATGATAAATAATCATATAAAAAGCGAAGCTGAGGTTACAATAGCTTCTACTCCTGTTACACGAAAAGATGCAGAAGGTCTTGGTATTGTCCGGTGTGACAAGACAGGAAAAGCTATATCCTTCATGGAAAAACCTGCCTCAGATGTTGATATATCCGATTTAAAATTTGATCAGGTTCTTGTAAAAGGGATGAATAATGTAGATCCCAATAAAGAGTTTATGGCTTCTATGGGTATCTATGTTTTTAATGCAAAAACCATGGAAGAGCTGCTGGACAATGATCTGGTGGATTTTGGAAAAGATATACTTCCTAAAGCTATTAAAGACCGGCATATCAACGTTTACCCTTTTACCGGTTTCTGGGAAGATATTGGGACCATTAAGGCTTTTTTTGAATCGAATCTTGATATAGCATCCCTTACACCAAAATTTAATTTTTATGACGAAGACCGTCCCATATATACTCACAGAAGACATTTGCCTGCTACAAAGATGAATTTCTGTACAGTTTCCCAGTCCCTGGCAGCTGAAGGAAGTATCATTACCAACGCTTCTATTGTTAATACAATAATTGGTATAAGAACTATTATTGAGTCCGGAGCCAATCTTGACAGTGTTTACTGTATGGGTGCAACTTACTATGAAACAGAATCTCAAAAAAATAATAATAGAAAAAGGGGCCTGCCAAACCTTGGAATAGGCAGAGGGTCAATGATTAAAAAAGCAATTATTGATGTTAATGCAAGAATTGGCGACGGCTGCCGGATTGGAGTCGATTATAAAGAAAGAAAAGACGGGGAATATGAGAACTACTGGATAGTTGATGGAATCATTGTTATTCCCAAAAACGGCGTTATTCCTGCGGGTACAAATATTTAAGGGACCTGACTATCTGACTGTCCGAACCGGCCATCTTTAGACCTGTCATTTCATTTAGATCAAACCATCCTGTTCTGCTGTGTTCTGTAAGGGTAAAATTTTCTGATTTTATATCAATGAGAAAACCATATATCTCGTATTTCTTTCCGTTGTTTTCAAAATCTCCACTGCATATTCTCTTTCCTACTTTTATTTCTATGTCTAACTCTTCTCTGAATTCTCTGATCAATGCATCTGAAGGGGATTCTCCATTTTCCGCTTTACCACCCGGGAACTCCCAGCTTTCACCAATTGATGTACCGGGATTTCTTAATGCAAGCAGGAATTTATTACCTTTTACAGCTATACCTGCAGTGGAAATTGCCATTTTATAAAAACAGGACAGTTGGAAAAATAAAATGGAGAGCACCTGCAACCAGTGCTGATATTCCGGTAATCGATGCATGTTTTACAAAAATACCATCCATTTTTTTTAGGAACCCACTTTCTGACTCGCTATTTTCAAAGATGTATTCAACCAACATTGTAAATCCTGAAATAAGAAGGGTAAGAGCGGGAAAAAGGTCCCCCACAATAATTACATCTCCTGTGTATACACTGATTATTTTCATAATTCCAATTAGAAAAAGAGCAGCAATTAATCCTATACGAAGACCGGTTTTTTCAAAAATATACCCTCGAAAAGCTGTTATTCCGGGGAAACGTTCAGAAAAATGAGGTGCGGCAATAACCAGACCACCAATGATATTTAAACAGATTGAAAGAAAATAGAATTGTATCATAATAACTCCCTTTACTGACTAAAACATAAAGAAAATTAATCCAGAGGTCAAGAGAGCGAATCTTATTTCCTGCTCAGCTTAACATTAAGTATAATCGAATCACCCTTTATCGACACCTTTGCAGAGGCCGTTTCTGATCCATCATCCTTAAAACTGGTTCTATAGGTCAAAGACTCCCCGGGCAGCGGCAGAAGATCATTTATATAGATACTTCTATCACTGTTTTCCATTCGAAATTCTATATCGGTCAGCAATGCCCCTTCAGCCTTATCCTTTGCCTTATTAGTAATTAACAGATTAAGATAAATATCTTCTTCCATACAATAATTAGTCAACTTTACTTTATACCCGTTTAAATCAGGGACTTCGTATGATTTCCTTACAAAAGGCAACACAACCGTAATTATCAGTACAATTATCGATATATCCAGCAGTGTAATCAGTAGAGTTTTATTCCTTCTAAACGGCCCTCCTTTAAAAGTTGATGGCTCTTTATATCTGCTTTTTTCATACTCTTCCCGATTAAAATAATAATTATAATCCGAATCCATTCTGTGCTTATCAGACATCTGATATACCCTCATTTATCGTACCGGATATGAAAGGGAGAAGGTCTTCTGCCATTGAATTAGAACTGACTATCTTCATTCTGAACTCCCGAAAGCTTATCACTTCTCCACCATACTATTTCTGCTCTGTCATATTTTCCCAGTAATGCCACAAGTAAACCATTTTGATCGAGATAGAAATCTCTATAGGATATCTCTTCATCCATCATTGTTAATTCACTTCTTGCCACTACTGCCCCGTTATCTGCCAAAACCATCATCTGGAAAGTATTGCCGGTTTCATGTGCAATAAAGAAATAATACCCCGCATTGTTTACACCTAAAAAACCTGGAATATCATCCCCTTCATCAAAGTCCGGTTCCGGTATACGTATAAATTTTGTATATTCTTCTCTATCGATATTATATTCCCAGATACAGGACATAGTATAATTGTGATCAGTGGTTTCTTTATTGTAGTAATCAACCTTAAGATAGATAGCATTTTCCTGCCTGCCGGAAACAATAGTCTCAAGAGAAGGAATGGAATTCTCCCCGGGAGGTACAGGAAGATCATCAAGAGGGACCCTAATAGTATATTTAAGAGATCCATTATTGGAATACCAGTAAATATTCCATGTAATTTTTGTTCTTGTAATAATAATAATTTCATCTTTGCTGTTTACTTCAATTTTTTCAATATAAGGGAAAGGTGTTCCTCCTACCCCCTCTCTTCCTAAAAAATTGATAAATTCACCTTCTCCATCAAACCTAAGTACAATCCGGTTTAAAATTGTTTCTGTACTCTCGTCATAATCTATACGATTATCCGGTACAGTATCTTCAATGAGCAGATCATTTTTTTCTGTTATTGCAATTTCACCGGTATTTCTAAAATTAAAAATGTAGGCATTCCGATTAGAAGAAGTGGTATCCTCTGATACACTGGTCAGCAGAACAGGGACCGGATTTTCATGGGGATTATAAAAAAGAGAGAGTATATCTCCATAACTGCTAAATTCCATAACCTTATTGGAATTACCATTTCCAATATATATAAGCCCATCTTTCATTACTATTCTTGTTTTTTTATTAAACGGAATATTAGGCATCTGTACAAGATCAATCTGGTCCTCTCCCTTTCCAAGAGACAGCTCAAACAGAAGCTCTCTTTCCATACCTGTACCACCTTTGCAGGAAAACAGCACAAGTATAGAAAAAATCAATATGGGAATTTGCAGTCTTACTAAAATGCTTTTCATTACTCATAGTACCCGCTGGAGATTAGTAATGTCAATCTGAAGGGGCAGCCACCCTAACCTCAAGTAAGTGCAGCCACGAGGGTCGATAAATCGATCCTGCGGGACTGCCCCTACTATTGAATTCTCCTGTAATCGGCAGTATATTATGTTGATAATTTCATTTACTAAGAGGACTAATATAAATGCCGGGACTAATTAACGTAATTTTCGGATCCAAACACGAAAAAGATTTAAAAGAACTACTTCCGCTTGTACATAAAATTAATGAGCTGGAACCCTGGGCTTTAGGGCTTTCTATTGATGATTTCCCCAAACAGACAGAAATACTTAAAAAACGGCACATAAAAGGTGAAAGTCTGGATGAAATTCTGCCGGAAGCATTTGCACTTGTAAGGGAGGCGTCAAGAAAAACTCTTGGTGAACGCCACTACGATGTACAGCTTATGGGAGGTATTTCTCTCCATCAGGGAAGAATAATGGAGATGAAGACAGGTGAAGGGAAAACCCTCTCAAGTGTACCTGCAGCATATCTTAATTGTTTATCAGGTCTGGGAGTTCATGTAGTAACAGTTAATGATTATCTTGCAGAAAGGGATGCAGAGTGGATGAGACCTGTTTTTACCCTTCTTGGAGTTACTGTAGGGACTATCTTATCCAACATGGATAACGAGTCCAGAAAAAAAGCATACGATTGCAATATAACCTATGGTACCAATAATGAGTTTGGATTTGATTATTTAAGAGAAAATATGCGTTGGTCTGATGAGGGAAGGGTCCAAAAAAATCATAACTTCTGTATTATCGACGAAATTGATTCAATACTTATCGATGAAGCACGAACTCCTCTGATTATTTCAGGCCAGGCAGAAGATAACACAAGAAAATTTTCCGATGTAAACAAACTTGTCTCTAAACTGAAAGAGTGCACCAGAGATTCTGAAACAGGAGACTATCCCGAAATTAGTGATGGTGATTTTCAAATAGATGAAAAATCTAAAAAAGTTACCTTTACTGAACAGGGGATGAACAGGATCGAAGAAGTACTTATTCAGGCAGGTGTAATTGCAGAATCCCTGTATAAAGATGAGAATTTTGAATTTGTTCACTACTTTACCCAGGCAATGAAGGCGCATCATCTCTTTCATATTGATGTTGATTATGTTGTTCAGAATGGTATTGTTGAAATAGTAGATGAGTTTACAGGGAGAGTCCTTCATGGAAGAAGATATTCGGAAGGGTTACATCAGGCAATTGAAGCAAAAGAGGGAATAAAAATTGCCAAAAGAAACAGAACACTGGCTACTATTACCTTCCAGAATTTCTTCCGTATGTACACAAAGATCTCCGGTATGACAGGAACAGCTGATACAGAGGCCAGGGAATTCGCTAAAATATATAATCTTGATGTAGTTGTTATACCTACTAACCGTCCTTTAGCCAGAATTGATAAAAATGATGTTATCTACCTTACGGAAGAGTTTAAATACACTGCAATTTGCGATGAAATAGAAGCGCAGTATAATCGGGGACAGCCTGTTCTGGTTGGAACAGTCTCTATCGAAAAATCAGAACATATTTCCAGGTTACTCTCTAAAAGAGGTATTAAGCATGAAGTTCTTAATGCAAAAAACCATGAAAGAGAGGCCCATATAATTGCAGAAGCAGGTGCAAAACGTTCTATTACCATAGCTACAAATATGGCAGGTCGTGGAACAGATATTAAGCTGGGAGGAAACCCCGATTTTAGAGCAAGGAAAAGATGCGGCACAAAAGCAACCGATGAAGAGTTTAAAGCAGCATATAAAATTGAGTCTGAAAACTGGCAAAAAGACTATGAAGAGATTAAAAACCTTGGAGGTCTCTACATTCTTGGAACTGAAAGACATGAATCCAGACGTATAGATAATCAGCTTAGAGGACGTTCGGGAAGACAGGGAGATCCCGGTACTTCACGTTTTTTTCTCTCCCTTGATGATGAGCTTATGCGGCTGTTCGCCCGGGACAGTTTACGGTCCCTGATGTCCAGAGCAGGGATGAATACAGGAGAACCACTCCATCACTCATTGATTAATAAAGCAATTGAGAGAGCTCAGAACAGGGTTGAAGAGAGGAACTATGAAATACGAAAACATCTCCTGGAATATGATGATGTCCTTAACGAAC
>DAOWMA010000201.1 GCA_030643345.1 Spirochaetaceae bacterium | reverse complement strand
TTATACTTTGAAACCAAACTTCCATCTTCTGCAAATAAAAAGGTACCTTCAGAAAGAAGTATACGTACTCCATGTTCACCTTCCATGACAAAGTCATCCGCTGCGTTGGACATCCTGTCATAGGAAGCTTCAAAAGGGGTTACCTCCCATGGAAGATCTCCGGAAGCCGCTGTTGTTTTATTTCCAGGGATTGTAGTACAGCTGGATATAAAAAGGAGAAAAAGGACTGGAAAAATACGTATATATTTTTTCATTGGTACTCCATGGTAATTTATAAAATCACAGGACGCAATAAATTGCACCCCAACAGGACACCTACCCTGAAAACAGCAAATGCCCATACGAAGATAAAATTAACACTTTATTTGGGAAGAAACAATAAGAATGGGACATATCATAAAATAGGTGTGAAATCAAAATGGGTTTTCAACCCTGATTCCCGAATAATACTGTCCGGCATTCAGGTCTTCGGAAAATATTACAGTACAGTTTGCATATTCTGCATTGCTGATAATACAGGAATCCCAAAAACCAATTTTATAACTTTCCATAATTTCCACAGCCCTCCTGATCATCTCCGGGGATTGTCTGACTACTTCAAAAGATTCCATTAACTTTAGCTGTCGCAGTATTATTTCATAGTTTTGATGAAGCTTTCGCAGAGCTACAAAAGTATATTCCTGCAAAACCTGAGTTGAAATGGTCCCCCTGTTTGCTTTCATCAGCCCGGTTATCAGCTCCAGGGCCTTGTCCTGTTTATATCTATCCCTTTTATCATTTGCATATATAACGATATTTGTATCCAAAAATACTTTATCCACTGTTAAATTCCTCTGCTATAAATATCATCTCTGCTGAATCTAAAATTTGAAGAAGATTCCCCTCCATTTTTTTTGGCAAGTTTTTCAAATTCCAGGGCTCTTTCTCCAACACTTATTTCATTTGTTATGTGTTTTAAGTACTCTCTTACAAGATTATTCAAGGTTGTATTGTGTTTTTCTGCATACAATCTGGAATTATCTATCAATCTTTTATCTGCAGAAAGTGTAATATTCATAACAAACCTCTTTATGTGTTATATGTGTACACTTAGTATAATATTATTTGTTAGTAAATACAATAGTAAACAAAATCTTTCAGCACAAAAAGCTCTTTAAAGAAAACCCTTGACTTAAACAGTATAACAGTTATACTTTATCTATGAGATTTAAATTTGATAATAAAAAAAGATGAACTTGGTGAATTTTATCACCTTGTTACTTTATGGAAATCGACATCAGAGGAGATTAAACTTTATGAAAAACATATACGATAAACCAAATGCAGAAGAGATAGCTGAGCTGGCAGAAAAAGGAAAGGATATTTCCAGATACTTTTCCAACTCTGGAAAAATGAAATATCCTGTACAAAGGGTAAACGTTGATTTTACTACTAATATGCTTGCAGAACTTGATACTATTGCCAGTGAATTGAATATAAGCAGGCAAGCAGTAATTAAAACATATTTGAGGCAGGCCATGGATCAGCATTATATTGCTAATAAAACTGCAAGCTAATTGTGTCTATTAGTCAAATCAAGGCTTCCATCCCCTTACGCTCAATTATATCCAATAATTTATTCGATGCTCCGGCAGGTCGTTTTGTACCTTGCTCCCATTTTTGAACAGTTGATGGGCTTATATTAAACAAGGAAGCAAGGGCTGCCTGACTTAATTTCAATCTCTTTCGGATTGATACGATATTTTCAGGTGTGTATTGCTTTACATCGACAATACACAGGTTTTGAATATTTTTCATCGTAATTTCATCAATAATTCCACTTTTCCTGAGACCCTCTACAGTACTGTTAATTGATTCAGCTATTGTTTCTCTCATTATATCACCTCCAAAACTCACCACTTAAAATTGCTCGAGTGACTTCAGATTCAGACAATGACAGTAAAACTTTAGCAAGCTCTTTTAAAGCAAAAAGTTCTTTGCCAGTCAGATTTGATTTCTCACTCTTTGCAAATCCATGAAGAAAAATTGCTCTGTCTGCACGCTTATAGCAGATAATTGTCCTGCCACTACCACTTTTTCCTTTATCTTTGAAACGAATCCTCTTCTTGAAAACATGCCCACCCAAACTTGCATCAAAACGCCCCTCTTCCAGTTCTATCAAAGCATTTACAAGTTCACTTGCAGGCAAATTTTGTTTTTTTGCCCATTTGGAAAAATGTTTCGTCATTAATCTCTTCATTATAATATAACACTTAGTCCTATAGCTGTCAACAATCTATACCATAATCAAACAGGCTTAGCCTTACAAACAGATCATAATGGGCAGGCGCGAGGCCTGCCCCTACTTGACTACCATTACCTTTCGGTATTCGTCTATTCCCGGTCCGGTAAATCTTACGAAATAGATTCCCCTTACAACTATGGCATTGTTTCTGTTTCTGCCGTCCCAGGTTGTTGTATATTCCCCGGCATTTTGTCTGCCCCTGTGAATTATATCTATCAGGTCTCCTGCCAGGTTGAATACCTGTATGGTTATCATACCGCTCTTTTTGAGAATGTAGTGAAGCTCCGCTTTTTGACCCTTTGTAGGATCAATTACGTTGTCCAGGATGGATACCCTGGAGGGTTGTTCAATTACATCTCTTATTAAGAAGGACCATGGTCGGACTGTGCGGTACCAATTTGCAGCTGATGAATTACCCACCCTTGCATAAAGGAATCCGTTTGTATCCCTCATAAAGAACTGGAACTCCTTCCCGCTGGTTATTTTTGCATTTTCCGCATCTATATAATATTCTCTTGTGCGATCTCCAAGGGGTCCGGTATAAGGGGTCACCTCAATAGATGAAGAATTCTCCTCACCAATGAAATCACACAGATAATCTCTACGAGCATCAGCGGGAACATATGGAGGTAGCCACATCCCGTTCAACAGATATGGAGAGCTGACACTGGTATCCCAAATAAGTTCGATAGGTTCATTGTTAATATCAGGAGTCCAAACTGTAACATCCAAACTTAAAGAAACCTGCATAGAAAAATCCTGGTCCTGCAGCCATCCTGTAGAATCAAAATCTCCATACTCTACTCTATCTGTTAATACATCAATTTCACCTATTCCGCCATCCCTGATTGTCAGACTGGCATCATTTAATGCATAGACAGGCTGAATCATTCCTGCTCCTGTCAAGCCGAGGGCGAGATCGGATGCCCGATAATTTGCCGTAGCAAGAAACAGATCATTTATACCATTGACCGCTGCCAGATCCACCATATCATCCAGAGTAGGAGTAATTGTCAGCAGATTATAAGCAGTACTATCGGTGTAAAGCTCGTCTGCGGTAACCGGAGTATCCATAGTCAGAATCAATTCGCTTATACCATTACCAATGTCCGTTGAGACAGGTGTTAATCCGGTAACATTAGCCGCCCCATTGTAGGTAAAATCCCCAAAAGCAACTGCTACTCCGCCCGGTTCGATACATGCATATTCTGAAAAATGTACAAATATTTCATCTTTGCCAGCTACTGCAAGGGTGTATCCGACAGCCGGAGCTGCTCTGTCATAGGGAGTCTGTATCGGAGCAGTATCTCCAAACTCAACCAGGGCTCCTCCAACTGTACCGTATAAACCAGCTGCAGCATTAGAGTTGTCAGAGAGTCTCCATTGGGGGGTTACATCTGTATCGAGTTCATCACCTTCCACAAGTATGATAAAGAAATCATAGGCATCTCCTACTTCACCCAGTGAAATACCACTTGTTGAATAGCCATCAACATAAACTGAAACCCCTGTAAATGTATCACTTAATATAACTCCGGTATTCACATGGGCCCTTATTCTGTCTATCCTTCCGTCTCCGTCTGTATCTTCTGTCCATGAGTATTCGATGGGGATTGTAAAAAGCCAATTATTATTATTACCATTAAAATCTTCACTGCTCGGATCAGGTGTTATTGGAGTATTTGCAAAACACCACTGTATTTTTATATCTGTAAGTGTAGCAAGATTATTTAGCTGCAGGTTCCACTGATTAGCACCATCCACGACCGGGGATGCAGGTACAGCTGCCGGAGGAGATCCTGGCGGTAGAGGAGGATCCTGTAAAAATCCATTTTCATTACCCAGTTTTATTTCCTGATCTCCACCGTCTGTTCCTGTTAATATAACATTATTTGCTACAACCTGAAGTGCAGCAATCTGGAACAGCATTGTAGCTCCGGCTGTTGTACACTGGAAATTCCAGAATGTATTTGAACCATATATAAAAGTGATCCCGGGATTAGTAATTATCACCATGCTGGAATCATCTGTAAAAGTTCCGGTAAATGTGCCCGGTACTCCATCGCCGGTTCCATCGGAATCAAACAGATCCCCGCTTATAGTTATAGTATTATTTCCTGCAGCTAAAACACCGGATGACAGCAGTAAGCCCTTTTCAATTGTTATATCTGCAGAGCCTGCCTGCAGAGTTGTTGTACCGCCGGCTTTTTCCAGTTCCCAGAAAGTTTCATTTGTTGTTATAGTACCGGTTCCGTCGAAGATTACCCTGTTGTTGTTATGGGTAAAGGTCCCAGTATCTGTCCAGTTACCAGTAACTGTTATATCAAATCCTGCTGAGATAAAATTCCCTCCTGATATAGTTAAATTGCCGTTAATAGCAATTACATTCGTGAGTGTAGCTCCATTATCCAGTGTAAGATTATTAAATGGATCAGCTAGTCCCTCTGTTGTTATTGTTGGATTAGCCGTGGTAATAAGCTCTATCGTTGATCCTGCTTCTGTTAACACAAAATTCAACGATGATGAATCCCAGTTACCTGTTATCAGGTGTGTTAAGGCTCCGGCTATCCAGGTTCCTCTCGTCAAAGTCAGACCGTTCGTTACTGTCCACGCTCCT
>DAOWMA010000352.1 GCA_030643345.1 Spirochaetaceae bacterium | reverse complement strand
TTCCAGTTCCACATAGTAACTACAGAATTATCACCGGAAGGTACAGCAGTAAATGCTGTTATCTGTGCAGCAGGATCATTGATATTTTCACGCCCATGGGGAGAACTGAAAAAGAGGTTGCAGGAAGATATAAGTACAACTAATAAGGTAACACAAAATAAAACTATTACCTGTTTTCCAGCCAAGACAACCCAATTTTTACTCATTACCAATTATTCTTCCATACACTGAAGGTATCGTTTGAACCATTATTAAACTTAAGATTATCGATGCCTACATGGAAAGGGAGGGTATCTGACAGGAAAGCTATTGTATTTGATCCATGAAGTCTGGCAATATTTATCTGGTCCTTTATATCGATAACATCATTCATATTAGTTACTGTTGCCGCTTTTGCATTTCCAAAATCATAAAAAATAACATCAGCAATTTCTCCCCATTCCATACCATCTTCCACCCTTCGCCTCATGGGAACAATTAAAAGATCTCCCCCATTCGTAATACCCCAGGTTTGAATATTTGCTTCTAATACAGCTCCAAATTCATCATTGTACAACTCATCAAACCTGAAAAACCCGATGGTTGTTAATGGTGCTATAATATTTACAGCTGTTAGAGTCAACTGGTTGGTGTCAGCAGAAGTGCTGACATACAACTTCGTTACACCAGTTGTCATTATATCCCATCGCTCTTCTTGCCCATCATTATCAAGATGCTGGCTCACACGTTTTGGAGCAAGCCACACACCACCCTTTTCATGGGCATAAAGGGCAAAATGGTGCTCCCGATCATCCCGAAGATTGTCCCATTCTGCCTGCCATTCTGAATTCGATGTAAATTCCTGCACATTATTGGGATTAAGAGGATATTTACTTGCAGGGGGGTCATTTTTACTGTGTACTATACGTATTTTATCAATTATTCTTGAATCATCTATTCCGGAAGGTGGATTACGCCAGTCCCATGCAGTTATTATTGAATCAGTATCTGCAGTAACAGCTGCAAACCGGCCGATCTGAGCTTCAACATCATAAGGATTATTCCGTCCAAGAGGCGCAGGAAGCAGAAAATCACATGAAACAAAAAATCCTGCAAAAACCATAAGAATTAAGGGAATTAATACAAACCATAATCTCTTCATCAATCCAACCTCAACCTTGCAACAGCCGTTACACCATTCTCTGCCGGCACTATACCAAAGGACAAATTACCCATTAGAGAATCCCCGGCAACCTTATCAGCACCACCTCCTGAACTATCAGAACTAAGACCCAAATAAGTAAGAACAGCTCCTCCGATGTAGATTGCATATGTTGAATAGTAAAGAACTTCAGAAGTAATATAATCAACCAGATAGCTGCTCTCGCCTATTGTTCCGGAAGAGGAATTGTCACTAATCCAGTATTCTTCCGCCTTACCTCTGAAATTAGTGGCCATACCGGAAGTCAGATTACCAATACTGATCATAGTCTGTCCCCAGGTTAAATATTTACGTGATTTATCTGAGAGTATCATCGGTGTTTTTTCACCGGGAAGAAGGGCCGCAGTTACCATTCCGGCTATTCCAAGAGTCCAAAGGCCGGTCCTTGTGTATTCTGCAATCATTGGCCATACATAAGCAATCCTATAGTCCTCATATTTTTCAGTAAAATCACTTGTAGCAGTACTATACTCTAAATATTTCCTCTGTGCATAATATCCTAAATGGGCACTTGCAGCCTGAGTCATATAACCTGATATTTGCATCATATTTGAAATTGCAAAGATCTTACGACCAGGACCAGTAAAAGTAAAAAGATCATCCGGGAAAGTTTTATATGCATAGGCCAGACCGAAATTTGCACCCCCGGTAAAAAGATAATTCGCAAACTGGTTCCCCTGGGACCTTTCCAATAAATCCCTGTAATTTCTGTACGGATCGTCTATAAAAATACTGTTCATATAGTTACTCCAATACTGAAGTGATTCTATACGAAGATCTGTAGCGGCAGCACCAAATATATTACCTAGCTGTATGGAACTTTCAAGACCGACAACAGTCCAAAACTGCCATTTCCGTCTTCTTTCAGCTTTCTCCTGCTCAAAAAGGTCCTGTATCTCTTCATCGACAATATCTTCTCTAACTGTTTCTTTTAGAGCTTCTCTGGCCGGTTCCCCAACCATCTCCAACGCCTGATCAGGATCTTCCTCCGCCAGTTTCTCAAATGCTGAAATACTTTCCTGGGTATCAACCTCTTTTGCTGTCTGTTCAGCACTGTCAAGAGACTCCACAGCCACTGCTACAGCCTCTTCCGGCAGAACTGTTTGTACTATACTCCTGGTTAACCTACCTACAGCTCCTTCCAGAGCTTTAATATTGCCGGCCCGCTCAGAATCTTTGGAAATAACTTTACCTGATTCAACATCCAGTATTCTGGTTTTAATTACAAATTCATCATTTTCTTTTGATACAACACCAAAAAGGACCTGGCCCATCTCAAGTCTCCTGCCAATTTGCAAAGCAATATCTTCTGTAATTATTTTTGGCAGATCAATTCCTTCTTTATCCAGTATAGCTGAAAATTCTTCCTGATTAAAAATTGAGTAGGCCTGGGTTTTATCAAGCTTTGAATCGAACAGCCTGTCAACAATCATAGGAATGTACGAAGGAACGTCCCTTCCTGCCAAAGGAACCAGTATTATTGCTGTTTTATCATTTTCTTCAATAACAGCCTTGGTTCCTACACCATCTTCTGCGGAAACCGGAAACACAGCAAAAAGAGTAAGTAATAATATTAAGTATAGAGGCAGTAACTGCCTGTTAAATCTCATAATCTATAATATATACCATTTTCTAAAAAAATAAAACCAGGAATTTGTTCCTATTATCGGTTAAAACTATCATAAATGACAGATTTTATTTATGTAATTTTATTTGATGTATTATTTTTTGGGTGTCACCCCGTCAGGAAAAGGGTCAACAGACAGAAAAAGGCCAACACGGGGTCGGGCTTTGCGGGGGTACCGTTTTTATTGGTAAGGACAGGCACGGGGGCCTGTCCCTACCAATAAAAACCGCCTGCGGCGCCCCTACAATCCCTGACATGGGTGGATTACAG
>DAOWMA010000238.1 GCA_030643345.1 Spirochaetaceae bacterium | reverse complement strand
TTTTTCCAAAGAGACTCTTACATGTCCTGTCTGTAAAGCAAAGTTTCACAGAGAAGATATCAGGACCGGCAGAGGGAGGCTGATTGCAGGTGATCTGACTGATGAGCTTCGACGGCCCTACCAGCCTTCAAAAAAATACGGAGAAGTGTATCCCCTTTTTTATCCTGTTACAGTTTGTCCGGAATGTTACTATGCAGGTTTTCAGGTTGATTTTTTGGAAATTTCTGAAGAATCAATATTATCAATCGATACTAATAAAAAAAATCGTATTGAAAAGGTTGAAACAATATTTAAGAAGCTGGATTTTAGAGAACCGCGACGGCTTACTGAGGGTACCGCTTCATATTATCTTGCTATGATGTGTTATGATCATTTTCCCCATGAATTCAGCCCTGTAATAAAGCAGGGTCTTTCCTCTTACAGGGCCGCCTGGCTGTTTATGGACCTCCATAGGAAATATCCTGATGAAAACTATGATTATCTTGTCAGGTTATTTTATAGAAAAGCCGCATTTTTTTATTCACTTTCTATCGAGTATGACGGTGAGGGAACAGAATCTCTTACAGAAGTAGCCAGTCTTGGCCCTGACCTTGATAAGAATTATGGCTATGACGGTGTTCTCTATGTCAGTGCCCTGCTTGAGTACTATTACGGTCAGGATACTGATGATGAAAAGAGAATCAAATCTCTGGAAAGGGCCAGGACAACTGTAGCAAGGATTTTTGGAATGGGTAAGGCTTCAAAGGACAAACCTGAAGTTCTTCTTTCCAAGGCGAAGGAGCTGCACTCCTCTATAGGGGATGAAATTAAACGACGGACAAAGGATGAGTAGCAGAAGGTTAAAGATCATTTTATCCTATGACGGCACAAATTTTTTTGGCTGGCAAATACAGAATAAAGGACGGACGGTCCAGGGTGTATTGGAGGATGGCCTTTTAAGAATGCATAAACATCCTGTCAGAGTAACTGCTTCAGGGCGTACAGATTCCGGTGTTCATGCAAACGGGCAGGTTTGTCACTTTGATACAGAGCTTGATATACCCGGAGCGAAATATAAAGACGCATTAAATACTTTTCTTCCGGATGATATATCAGTTATTGAGAGTGGATACACTGATGATGGTTTTCATGCGAGATATAGTGCAAAGCGAAGAGTTTATAAATACTATCTGACTGATCTTCCGGGGTATACGGTATTTAACAGGTATTTTTGTACTAAAGTCAGGAATTTGCCGGGGATCGATTCTTTGAATGCCTGTGCAGGGGGACTTGTAGGTATTCATGATTTTACAACTTTTACAAGTGCCGGTGATAAGAGTGAATCAAGAGTAAGGGAAATATATTCAGCAGTTTTTTATAGAGAAGGAAGTTTTACTGTTTTTAAGATTGAGGGCAATGCCTTTCTTTGGAAAATGATAAGATCTATAGTTGGATCTATACTTAAGTATGCAGTAGTTAAAGATGGTGGAAAAGGGTTTCTTAGTGCTATGGAGAGCAGGGACAGAACTATGGCTGGAACAACTGCTCCTGCAAAAGGGCTGTTTTTCCATAAAGTATATTATTAGGGGAAGGCTGAATAAAGGATGACAAAGTGAAAAATAATGAAAAAATATTAGCAGATTTCTGTGATGTTTTAAACCTGACAACAGACTATCTGACAACTGGTAATAAAAGTAAGCATTCTGAGTTTGAAATATTATCAGACAGTATGGAGCAGATTGAGAAAGAGATCGACCTTTGTACTAAATGCCGATTATGTGAGACCAGAACAAATACTGTTCCGGGCCGGGGCCCGCAGAATCCAAGACTGATGATTATCGGCGAGGGCCCCGGGGCGGAAGAGGATAAAACAGGTCTTCCCTTTGTTGGCAGGGCCGGTAAATATATGGACAAGTGGATGGATGCTATCGGGCTTAAGAGAGAAAAAGATCTGTTTATTGGTAATATTGTAAAATGCAGGCCCCCGGGCAACAGAGACCCTCTCCCGGAAGAGATGACTGCA
Organism: Spirochaetaceae bacterium; assembly: GCA_030643345.1. GTDB lineage: Bacteria > Spirochaetota > Spirochaetia > B11-G9 > B11-G9 > JAJRQE01. Next base: position 2,358 of record DAOWMA010000238.1, on the reverse strand, counting down.
TGTCTGCCGTATCTGGAGAGACAGATAAAACTTCTTAAACCTGATTTAATACTTTCCGTAGGAAGGATTTCAAGTCAGGTGTTGACCGGGAGAAGTGAAGGAATAGGCAGACTGAGGGGCAGGACCTACGATTATAAGGGGACCGCTCTTATTCCCACATATCATCCAAGCGGAGTTCTTCGAAACCCGAATGAATATCGTAAACCTGTTTGGGAAGATCTGAAAAGGGTCAAAGCATATCTGGATGAGCATTAGTCCTAAATATATTGAGGTAGTTTTTAATACTCCTGTCAGCGGGTCCTTTACATACTTAACAACGGACAGTGAGTCTGGAAATGAAAGTACAGATAACAGTATAGTCGGGTCCAGGGTAATAGCCCCTTTTGGGAAAAGGTCTCTCACCGGCTTTGTTATATCTGAAAGTTACGATAAACCGGATGAAAAATTTAAGATAAAAGCAATAACCAGAGTTATAGATAAAAAATCTTTGTTTGGAAAAGCTGAAATTGACCTTGCCCTGTGGGTATCTTCCATGTATTTCTGTTCTCTGGGAGAAGCTCTCTCTTCCATGCTTCCCGGAGGAAGACGTGACAGCAGGACACCTGTATTTGATACAGAAGGTCCGGTAAGTATTGTCCCCAGAACACTGTCTGAGGAGCAAATTGCTGCAGTTAATGCTATTACTACTTCCGGCAGAAAGCTGCTCTATCTTTATGGGATAACCGGTTCAGGCAAGACGGAAGTTTTCCTTCAGTCTGCTGAAAAAGTAATCAGCTCCGGAGGGAGTGTCATCTATCTTGTACCCGAAATATCTCTTACACATCAGCTTACAGCTCAGGTTAGAAGCCGGTTTGAGGATAGAGTTGCAGTACTGCATTCTGCATTAACACCCTCTCAAAGGCTGGTGGAGTGGCAGCGGATCAGGAGTGGAGATGCAGTTTTTATCATTGGAGCAAGGAGTGCCGTATTTGCACCGGCAGTAAACCTGGGGCTGATAATTATAGATGAAGAGCATGAGGGGTCCTATAAGTCCGGAAGGGCCCCAAGATACCATGCAAGACAGGTCGCAATGAAGAGGGCCTCCTTGGTTTCCGCAAGGCTTGTTATGGGAAGTGCCACTCCCTCGGTTGAGGCATATCAGCTGATGGAGGAGGGCAGGATTCAGCGTCTTAATCTTACAAGACGGTTATCCGGCGGGGGAGTGCCTGTAAATAGAATTATTGATATGAAAGGTTCCACCGGTCCTCTTTCCAGGGAGTTGATAGAGGAGATGAAAATTACCCATAACCAGGGTAAGCAGACTATACTTTTTCTTAATCGAAGAGGATTTTCCTATTTTTTCCATTGCAGGTCCTGCGGATGGGATATGGAATGCAAACACTGTTCTGTATCCATGACCTATCATAAAGATCGAAACAGAATGGTATGCCATTACTGCGGGGCTGTTAGCCTGCCGGTAACTGTTTGCCCCTCCTGTAATTCTATGGATGTCGGTTATTCCGGGTTTGGTACTGAACTGGTTGAGGATGAGGTGAAAAAGTTTTTTCCAAACCTGAGGGTAGAACGTATTGATTCTGATTCGGTAAAGAAAAAGGGGTCCCTTGCAAAAACTCTTAAAGATTTTCATGACAGGAAAATTGATATTTTACTGGGCACACAAATGGTTGCCAAGGGACTTAATTTCCCGGGGGTAAGGCTGGTCGGGATTATTCTGGCTGACAGCGGGCTTCATCTTCCTGATTTCAGGGCCGGGGAGAGAACATTCTCTCTTATTACCCAGGTTTCAGGAAGGGCAGGACGATACACACCGGACGGGCTTGTTCTTATCCAGACTTTTGATCCGGGTAATCCTGCTATAAGTATGGCTGCGGTCAACAAACAGGAAGAATATTACAGAAATGAGATCCGGAAGCGAAGAATGCTTGGGTTTCCCCCGTTTTCAAGACTTTTCCGTCTGGTATTTCGCGGTATAAATGAAAAGAGGGTTATTGATTATGCAGAGAGAGTTTACATATCACTTGATCAGTGGAACCTTGAAAGGGTAGAAATACTGGGACCTGCAGAATGTCCGATAAAAAAGATATCCCGGAATTACCGATACCAGATATTAATAAGGACCAATAACTTCAACGCTGCCCATGATGCTGTGGACCATTTGAAGAAGATCGCCAGTGCCTCAGATGTTTACATGGAAATAGATGTAGATCCGGTTTCTCTCCTGTAATTATTTATTATTCGTTATTCGTTATTCGTTATTCGTTATTCGTTATTCGTTATCCTCTAATCCTGGGGTCTATATACGATATAACGAAGGGCAGCCACGAGGGTCGATGAATCGATCCTGTGGACTGCCCCTAC
>DAOWMA010000004.1 GCA_030643345.1 Spirochaetaceae bacterium | reverse complement strand
GGTATACTTACTTCTTAATATAATTCTATCAAGAGCAGTTGTTTTTCCAATTATCAAACTTATAAATGCCATTAAAATATATAATTTGCAGAGTTCAGAGAACCATGAGAATAAAATTGAAGTAAGGAGTAAAGACGAGATAGGTGAGTTAACGATGAGTTATAATCATTTATCGGAGAAAATACATAATTACAGCAAAGAGCTTCAGAAAAAGAACTCACAACTGGTACGATCACAGAAAATGGAGATGATTGGAACTCTTGCAGGTGGTCTGGCCCATGATTTTAATAATATTCTTGGTGGAATAATTGGTTCAGTATCATTACTCAAGCTTTATCAGGCTGATGGTGATTTGTCAGATGAAAAATTATTGGATAATCTGACAATAATTGAAAAATCATCAAAAAGAGCTACCGAGGTGGTCAGTAAACTAATGAATTTTTCAAGGGAAGAAGTTGATACAAAATTAGTGGTTGATCTGAATGCTATTGTGAATGATGTTATTGAGATCTGCAGGACAACAATTGATAAAAGTATTCATCTTCATCCCGGTCTAATGGCAGGTGATTTGCTTGTCGAAGCTGATCCGGGAGAGATCGAACAGGTTATTCTTAATCTATGTATAAATGCTGCTCATTCCATGACAACAATGAGGGGTATTGATGATAGAAGAGAGGGGACTCTTGGTATTAAAACTGAGAGAAAACAGGTGGGAGACAATAATTACTGTTCTGTAATTATATCAGATACGGGTGTTGGTATAAAACAGGAAAATATTGCACGTATATTTGATCCATTTTTTTCTACTAAAATTGAGGATGGTGGAACAGGTCTTGGTCTGGCTATGGCATCATCAATTATTAATCAACATAAAGGATTTATTGATGTAGACTCCACTTATGGAGATGGAACTACCCTTATTGTGAATCTACCTGCTTATACCGGTAGCAAGGGGGTTTCTATTGAGTCCTTAAAAAAGCATATTAAAGTTGGTGCACAAAAAATTCTGCTTGTTGATGATGAAGAAATTCTTAGAGAAGTATCAAAGGAATTACTTATAGAATGCGGCTATGGGGTTATATTGGCAGGAAATGGGGAGGAAGCTATTTCTTTATATAGGAAAAATTATTCAGAAATTGATCTTATTCTGTTAGATATGTCAATGCCCGGTATGTCAGGTGATGAAGTTTATAACAAATTAATAGTTGATTTCCCTGATATAAAAATTCTTTTATCATCAGGATCTGAAGGGGATAGCAGGATCAGTAAATTGTTAAAGAATATAAATGTCGGATTTATAAAAAAACCTTATACCATTAATGATTTGGCTGATAAAATATATAAAATTCTAAATGAAAAAGAAGTCACTCCTTTATAAAGTAATTAAACCGGTTTTTTGTTAATCAGAATTACTGTTTAAAATATCATCGATTAACCCGATCTTGAATTTGTCAGCTATCTCTTTGCATTCTTTAATTGAAGCATGCACATCTTCCGGCCTGTGGGCGTCTGAGTTGCAGATTGCTTTTATATTATAATTACCTGCCAGCTCCCAGAAATTTAACCAGGGATAAACAGGGCGCTCCCCTTCCGGTGTTGATAGTTTTTTTTTCCGTAGACCGTATCCATTTATTTCCAATGGAATATTAAGCTCTTCCGCAGCTATGAGAATATCAGTGGTACAGGCAATAGCATTATTATCCCATTTCATATATCCGGCCCCGAATCCATCCGGATGTGCAATAAAACTGAAAAGGCCCGTTCTCATAGTTCCAATCATTACTGCTGCATATTGTGTCAGATGTTTTGCTGTCCTGATATCACTTAGATATCCCCAGTCACCAGATACCTTTATATAATGAATAGCACCAATCAGGTAGTCGAAACTTCTTTCTCCCAGCAGCTCATCTCTGTAGAATGATTCATAAATGGGATCCCATTCACATTCGAGTCCTTTCAGGAGAACAATCTCATCACATTCCGCTTCCCTGAATTCTGCTTCATAGGCGTCCAGTTCCGACATGTCCATTCTTACATGAGGCCATCTGTTGTCCGGTAGGGGGGTGTGATCGGATATCCCCAATATTGGCGTTTCATGCGGTAGAGACGCACGGCCGTGCGTCTCTACCGCGGATATCGCCGTATCCACATAATCTTTTATTGTTCCTGTTGCATGTTTGCAACGCCATGTATGGGTGTGAAAATTGTTCATATGCACAGAGGATATATTATTTTTCATCCTGTTTCAAGGAATCCCGTAGAGACGCAAAATCTTGCGTCTCTACACTCTACGTACCGAAAATTATTGTTTCTATTGACAGAATCGTTATGTGTTGTATATTAATGGTATATGGAAGATCGAAAAATTAATGAAAATGCCATGCAGGAACTCTCAAAAACTCTTGCAGCGTGCAGAGATCCTGTACTTATTGAAGATTTTCTAAAAAGTCTTCTTACAAATTCAGAATCTTTGGGAGTTGCAAACAGGTGGGCCCTTGTAAGACTTCTGGATGCAGGAATGAGTCAGCGGAATATAGCAAAGAATCTCGGTTTGAGCTTGTGTAATATCACCAGAGGTTCAAAGGAACTGAAAAAAGAGGATTCACCCTTTGCGGCTATGATTGAGGAATTTAAGAAGTTAAGTGATAAATAGTTAAGATAATCGGCAGCTTATTATATGTAATGATCATAGTTTATAATACCGATAGTTGGGCTATGAAGGTCTTAATTCTATCCGGTAAAGATAAAATTAGAACAGCGGAAAGGATTGCTGGTATATGTGCAGCTGTTGGAGCAATGCCATCCATCTATGGTGATACTGGGAACTGTAAAAAAGGTCTTTATTCCTGTTTGGAAAACAGTGATCTCATTTTAATCGTATGGAATGATGAATCGATGCAGAAACATGATATTACTTTTTCTACAGGATACTGTGTGGGGAAAGGAAAATCCTTTGTCCTTTACAGTGAGAATATCCAGACTGTCCCTTTGTGCAACGGGAAGGCTGTTCTCCTTTCAAAAAGAGAAGAATTAAAAGCATTTCTAATAGAAGAAGTAAATAAGAAAACAAGACAGAAGAAAATAGAACATGCAAAGTCCAGGATTTTAGAAATGGGCTTTAATATTGATATAAGAGATTTGATAGAAGTTGTTTCAGAAGGAGAAACCAGGATTGTAGAACAATTTTTAAAGGCAGGGTTTTCTGTAGACAGTTGTGATAGTAGTGGTGTTTCTTTGCTGAATATTGCAGTAAGAAAGGGGCATGTACAGGTTGCTTCCCTGCTTATAGATAATGGAGCAAATATTAATGCAGTCAGTGGAGACAGGTGCAATACTCCTGTTATGGATGCTGCAGCAGAGGGTAATTCCGAAATTTTGGCCAAACTTATAAATGCCGGAGCCGTCCTGGATTTAAAGAGTAAATCCGGACAAACAGCATTAGTTCTTGCAGTTGGCCGTCAGGCGGAGGATACTGCTTTGGCATTAATAGAATCCGGAGCGGATATTGATATAAAAGATGATCTTGGAATGACTGCACAAAGATATGCAGAACTTTTTAAACTCAAACGGGTATTATTATTAATGGATAAAGATAATAGATGATTTTTAAGTGGAAGCTGTCAGAATTCTTATATTTTTCAGGTGCTTTAGTTCTTCTTGTTACTGGAATAGGTTTAAAATCAGTATCTGCACCTGCTGTAGGATTGTATATACTCTATACAGGGAGGAGGAGGGTTTCTCCGGAAGAGGATTTCCCTTCGATTTTACTGAAAAGTAATCTTTTCTGGGACCTGATGTTTATGGCAGTATCAGTATTGATGCTGTTTTCTGCGTTAAAAGTAATTTTTAATATATTTTTTCATAATGAGATAATTATTATAAGTCAATGGCTTATCCCTGGCACTGGTCTCGGGATCCTTTACTTTGAAATACTTTTCCGAATAACTGGTGATAAGAAAAACAGATTGGCTGTTTTATTGATAATGCTGCTTTTAATTTTATTTACAGCTGCGTTTATTTTAGGCGGGCTTTGGCTTAAAACTGATCTTATATTGGGCTTTTTATCTTTAACAGTTACTGTTATAATTAGTTTCAGGAAGGCTTATATTGAGCTGACAGATATACTTCTCTAGAGACGTAGCATCATGCTGTGTCTTTACGGAAACAACAGGGATAACAATGCAGAATAAAAAGAAACTAACAATTTTTCATATCTATAGAAAAGACGGTTCCTCAATTTTTTTACATCCTTTTTCGGAGCCTGGTTTTCTTTTAAAACTTGATAACGATTATGAAATAGTAGGAAAGTATGGACATGAACCAAGGGTAGAGAGTCTTACCATGTTCAGAAACGATTTGTATAGGCTTATTGAATCGGCAGTAAAAAGTTGGATTAACGATATACGTTTTATTCCCCGTTTTGTTTTGTCAGCTGCAGTCTTTCTCATTATCTATTTAATTGCAGCTGTTGTTATTAGAGATCCAATTCCTGTCATTGATGAACTTGCTTTGGGTTTGGGTGGAAGCATTGCTATGTTCTTTGTTCTTTCAAAAAAAGATCAGAATTCCGAAAAATCATCGAAAAAGAGACTGTATCTAAGACTTGTGGTGGATAAGATTGTGTTTGAAGAGGATGAATTTGTAAAAGAGGTGGAAGAAGTTCTTCATTATAATGAATCTATTGACAGGAATGGGTTAATTAATTCTATATCCATAGTGGATGAAAAGAGTTTTTGCAATAGTAGTCCCGAAGATATAAAGCAGCTTATTTCTTATCTGGATAACAGGTTTTCAGGGAAAATATATCGAAAAAAAATAGAAAATCTGGAAAATCTTGAAAAAAATAAAATTTCCAGGTGGGCAGAAGATAATAAAATAGATCTTTCTCTTTTTGTAATGTATAAGAAATTAAAGAAAAAAATAAACACATAAGTGTCTATTCAACTACATTTAAAGCTTCCATAGATTCCTGAAGCGCTATTGCGGTTTTGGCAACCATCATGTTTTCTACAGCAGGCTGGAATACCGGGTTAAGTTTAAGAGCAGCTTCCCAGTATTCTATAGCTTTTGAAAGATCACCTTTTGCATATGATTCCAGGCCTGCAATATAGTATTCATCAACCCTCCGGGAATCTGCTTTTCTTCCTCTGTCTCCGAGAGGAATAGTTGCTTCGATGCTGAATTTATCAACTGAAGTCAGCTGTGTTGTCATATCAAGGGTGTAATTAATATTGAGATTTACCTTTTCAAGTTCCAGTTGACTGCCTATTGTAAATTTGGGATTCGAGCCTCTATGTGAGAATCCTGCATGGATAGAGAAAAAATCAGTCATAACTGCATTTATTCCCCCTGCAATATTCCATTTTTCCCATTCATCACTGGGAAGAGTAAGGCTGAATGGATAATTATAATCAAATGATATTAAAATCGGCCGTATAGGAGAATATGAAAAACCTGCGGTTGCTATGGCCGGGAGGGGTTCTCCCAGAGCAGTTGGCCCAAGGTTTTTAACTACTCCGCCTACTGAAAAATTTCTTTCTCTGGCAGCATAAAACTTGAGAAAGTTCATTCTGGAAAGAAATCCTATATCGGTCATGACTGTGGCAACTGATTGATCAGGAGCAATAGGCTCAGGGATATGTCTGTATGCTGCTTTTACATTTGCCCCGAGAGATATGCCGTAAAAATAATAGCTGGAGAAGAAATTATATGAGATATTCATGGTTGCAATAGTTTCAGAATAATATCCGGTCCCCTCTTCCTCTCCCCATCTGTTGTATTCAACAAATGGTACATAGAGGAATTTACCACCTACACCAATTCCCAAATCATTGAATCTGGTTGTGTAGACAACACCCTCTATATTTGTATCTGCAATCCAGTTATTATGGTTAAGGGTAAGTTCTGTATAGTCCAGAAGAGAACTCCCTGCAGGATTCGCTTCCAGAAATCCCGAATCGGAAGAAACTGCTGTATATGCTGTTCCCATTCCCTCATATAATCCTCCCATAGGTATCAGGAGTGTAGGAAATATTGTTAAACCAGTGTTTTTATCAGAAAAAAAAGGTAAACTGGAAAGATCTGAAAAATCGGCATAAAATTCATCCAGATTGACAGAAAACACCGCCACCGTAAGGAGAAAAAGGATAATGAGGAGAAATCTTTTTTTCATCACCTGAAAATATACTACAATCTCCAAAATTTATCCATAAGTTAATGTGTTATCTGTATATATTGATAAGTACAGGTTGAAAAACTGCCGAAAATAGGTAACATTGGGGTATATTCATTTAGTGTATTTTATTCAGTACAGAAAAATTCTTTATCTGCTTCTCATTTTATTTATTTTTATACCACTGAATTTGTATGCAGGTGGTCATAAGGAAGACAGGATGCCCGATGCTCTGGCTTTGGTGGAGGAACGGCAGTATAACGATGCTATTCTTCTTTTAACAGAAATAATGAAAACTAATCCTGATCAGTTTTCAGAGGCTCAGAAGCTAATACAGAAAATTACTATTGTAAGGAGTGCGTATAATGATTTATATGCACAACTTATTGAAGTGCTTGATCCTCCAGCTGGAGAAAGTATTGATAAGGATAAAGCCTATGGTATTATCAAAGAGATGGAAGGTCTTGACAGTAATCCGAATAAAGCAGCGCTTGCAGCATTTGCACAGGCCAGAGAATCAATTGTTTTTGCAGTTAATGACAGAGCATATCAGATTCTTATGGATACAGCAGCAGATCAGATCAGTAAAAAAGAATACATTAAGGCAATTGAAACCTACCTTGGAGGGTTTAATCTCCACAATGACGGTTTTGTAGAAAAAGATTACGGGAATATTGCAGAAGATCAGGTTGAGATCTATCAGGATATAATTCTGGTTGCTGCCGGAGATTTTCTAAATTTCTATAATAAAATCCTTGATGCATCAAAAATATATTCCAATATTATTAAGGAAGGATCAGTCGAGGAAATAGAAAGCGGATACCCGGCTTATTCATCAATTATGCTGGAGGTAAGTGCTTATTGGAAAACTTTGAAAGGAACTGCAGCAAAGCTGGATAATCTTAGACTTTCGATTCAGCGGGAAGATGAATCTGACATTCCATATATTTCAACAAACAGAGCATTAACGGTTGGCCGTTCTTCATTGGAGAAGCAGGAGGGTATAGCCGGTGTACTGAGTTATGTATGGGATAATGCCCGGGAGCCTGTTGCCGGAATACTAATTTCCCAACTTGAAAATGTTTATATTGAGGCTGTTAATAGTTATGAAGCTTCTTCTTTTGATAATTCACGAATTCTTTTTTCTGATGCCGGAAGGCTTGCTGTTGTTGTGGTAGATGTACTAAAGCTCCGGGGCGATAAGCTTTATCTAAATAACAACCTCAAAATAAAAGATAATGGTCTGGAGATTGTTCAAGCTGAACTACCGGATATTCTTTATGCTCAGGCAGTTTCAAAAGCTGTTCCTGTTTATACGGATCTTTTACTAATTGCTGAAGAGCTGAACAGCATCTCGAAAACTGTTGAAGCCTCAGGAAGTGTGAAGGGGATTGAAGAAGCCATTTCAGGCCTGAATAGTATTCAAACTGATTTAAATAATAATGGAACAACTATAACTGAATTTATTGATGAACAGTCGCTTATAACAGATTCTGTTCTTGATTTAACGAAGACAAAAGACTCTATGGTAAATTTAAAGAATAATCTGGGAATTCTTAATAAGAATATATTTACTGTTAAGGTAAGATCGGAAGAAAGAAAGCTCACTCTTGAAATTGAACCTGTGCGTTTAATAATAGGTAATTCCATTGAGACTATTCAGACATCTGCGGCTTATGTTGATGGTATTGAAGAGATTATAAACGGGCTTTCTCATAAGGTTAAAAGACCTGACAGAGCGGAGGAGTTACTTAACCGGACAAAAGATGAGCTTGAAGCAGCTGATATTGCACTTAACAGGTTTATGAAGAATGTGAAAGACGCTAAAGATCCTGCCATAAAATCTTCTCCATCAATAATATTTCAGCTTAATTCAGCTGCGGACCTGAAATCTGATATCCGTTTGAGAAAGCAGGAAATAGACAGGCTTCTTTCCAAAGCAAAAGTACTTAATGATGAAGCTGACGATGCATACAGTTTTGGTATTCTCCGTCTGGATGAAGCTTATGGAAAATTCGATAGAGAGGATTTTGATGGTGCAAGGAAAAAATACTATGAAGCGGAAGCTCTTTTTCTTAAATCTCTTGAGTTTAGGGAAGATGTAAAAGTCCGGAATTTACTTACCGGAGAGCTTGCTAAACTTGATTCAGATATAACTCTTTCCTTAAACAGGAAGATTATAACAGAAGTAAGGCAGCTTATTAACAAAGGTAGGGATTACTACAATCTTCAGGAATTTATCAAGGCAGAGCAGTCCCTTCAGCAGGCTCAGGCCCGATATAAAGTAACAAATGAGGAGAATAATCAGGAAGTGGATAATTGGCTTTCCAAGGTTACAAGAGCTCTGGAAGCAACCAGTGGAAGAGATATAACAATTACCGATCCACTCTATTCTGACATCATTGCTATTCTGAATCGTGTTGGAGAAGAGTTTGAGAAGGGGAAAACACTTTTAAAATCAAATAAAAAAACTGAAGCTGAAGCTCATTTCAGTGAAGCAATAAAAAATATAGAACTTGTAAAAGAACCGTTTCCCCGTAATTTTAAAGCAAGTGTACTGTATCTCCAAATTCTTGAATATACACAGGCAGAAACTTTTAACAGTTATTTTAAGTCAATGTATGATACTGCGATTTCAAAAATCAGTGATGATCCAAAAACTGCAGATGATGACCTCCTTGCTCTGTATGAGATCAATCCGGATTATCCGGGAATCAAAACAGCTATATATCGTTCAGGAGTTTCTTCAGGTCGAATTATTCCTCCTCCTGCACAGGTGGATATTAAAAGGGCACAAGATCTCTATAGACAGGCAAAAACCATAGTTGATCTGGACAGAAGGTCCCAGTTTCCTATAGCTTTGGCATATCTGGAAGAGGCGATTTTGATAAACAGTGATTATGATGCCGCCGCTATATTGATGGATAAAATCAGGACCAGTACCGGTGGTATTAGTCAGGTAGCAATGACCACTTCAGATACACAGCAGCTTAGATATGCAGAATCTCTATATATTGAAGGCAGATATCTGGAAGCAAATATAATAATCAATCAACTTTGGGCAAAACCTGATAACAGGAAAAGTTCCAAATTAAATGATTTAAAGGCAAAGGTAGAAGCAAGACTTTGATTAGAAACAGATCAATAATACAACAATATTCTTTTTTCTTTTTTCTCCTGGTTTTAATTTTTTTACATTCATTTATTCTTTCTGCCCGGGAACTTTTCTGGGAGAATCCCGAGCTGCTTGTTGAAAATAATGTCTGGTTTCCTCTTACAGCATATAATGCGGAATCGAGTGTTATTATGTGGCAGGAATTTGATGAAGCGGACAGTGGGTCCGTAGAAATGAGTATTTCGCTTATGACAGCTATTGATGGTAATAGCTGGATTAAGCATCACAAAGTTCTTGGACCATTCCCTTTCGCTGGCGACAAGGTATCTATATCATCAATAGTAGTTGATAATTCCGGTTTAATATATATAGCTTTATCGAGTTCGACAGAAGGGATACTTATTTACGCATCCAGTGATAATGGTGAGTCCTTCAAGCTAATTGGCAAACCGGGAGGGGAGGAGATAACAACAGTTTCTCCTAAACTTTTTCTAACCGGAAGCGGTAGTTTTATCCTTTTTGTTACTCAGTCTGTAATAGAAAACAGATCAGCTTTTAATCAGGAAAGTACTCTGGGTATTGCGTATTCAGTCTCTTCCAACGGTAGGTTCTGGTCTGATTATGCTCCACTGGTATCAGGCAGCAACCTTTCCAATGTATATCTTCCTTTTCATGTCTCTTCAGGGAGTATTGAGCATGTCATTTTTCAGGCATCTCCTGGGGAAAGTCGATTTTATCAGCTTTACCATATTTCCAGCAGGGACAGGGGGCTGACATGGTCAACTCCAGCTTTGATAACTGATATTTCTGAAAATGGAAACAGGTTTGCTGATTTTGATAATCAGAGAGTTTTTTTAATAGAGTTCCATGGAAATCTTTATATTTTATGGGAGAGGAAACTAGGTACTGGGTCTGCATTACCATATTATGGGGAGCTTGATATAGATAAAGGTGTACTAAACAAAGTTGAACAGATAAGTGGAGAGGGTATAAGTACAAACCCTGTTAATAATCCACAGTTATATATAAATCATGGAATACCTGTTGCACTCTGGTACAACAATATTGGCCAGGTGGTTATTGCCGGCAGGGAGAATGATGAGTGGACAGGTATTGATATTCCCGGTCAGACAGGCGGAGGGCTTAGTAATTTTTGCAGATTTCTATCTGTTGAAAATGAAATGAATATAATCTGGCAGAGTGATATTGGTGATAGTTCCGGTTTAACAAGACTGACGCAGGATAAATCAGTATCTGATATAACAGTATTTCCAGTAAATTTTAAATCATCAGCACTTAATCAGGATAGATACACAGTTAACTGGAACCTGCCGGCAGACTCATCTGGTATAGTGGGCTTTAGTTATTCTCTTGATAGAAATGAGAAAGGAACATCTCCAGAAACAATAATGATTAAACGGCGGGATGACAGAAGTGTAAGTTTTACTGCCCTGAAAGACGGGGAATGGTTTATTCATCTGCGAGCTGTTGATTATGCAGGTAACTGGTCCTCTCCTTCAACTGTAAAATTTATTCGGGATACTACACCTCCGGGTAAAGTTGTATTTCAATTACTGGAAACTGATGAAGCCGGTTACCTGTTATCAAACACTGGATCTTTGGATTGGGAGGCGCCTGCCGGGGAAGCGGCTGCAGGATACAGTCATAGAATACAGTATCTTTCCAATTTGACTTACACTGGAGATTTTTCGGAATTTAATATTCTCCCTGCTCCCGGCAGTTCCGGTAATCCTGATACTTCATATAGATACTATAATCAGGATAATGGTTTATGGTCTTTTACAGTTACCGCATTTGATGCTGCAGGTAATCAGGGAGAACCTGCAACCATTTTTCTTAGTATGAATAAGTATATCCCGGTCACTTATATAACAAGGTTATCTGCAGTTCAGGATGACCTTGGAATAATTACCATAAGGATTCAGGGTAGAGGTTTTTCTGTAGGTGGTAAGATAAGCACTATAATTTTGGATAGGGATAAAAAAGAGCCATTTGATTATGTCTATGAACCTGATTCAGGATATTTTGGAGTTTTATCTGACCGTATAATAGATGGTCTTAAAATAAGTGAGATGGATGAAGGCTCCTATTATATAGGATTGGTCCATCCTTCAAGAGGTCTTTCATTTAGTAGTGAAAAGCTGAAATTTGAATCTACAGGAACTGTGAAATTTGGCAATTTCAGCATTCTTGATAATGGAGAGGGCCCTAATCTTGTACTAAAAAAACTTTTAACACTATCTGCAAATAGAATTTTCTTTGTTGTTGTAATGATTCTATTGTTAATTATGATTATTTTTGCTTCCCTGCGTATTATGGCGCTTGTCAGAGAGAGCAGATATATAAAGATGGAAGTTCAGGCATTGGTAAATAACAGAGTATTACCCTCAGAAAAGAGGATAGAAAGGATAAGAAATATGCAAAAACGCGGAATGGGTCTAAGAATTAAATTTGCATTGCTGGTAACGTCCCTTGTCTTGTTGGTAGTTATAATGGTGTCTTACTCATTAAGTATGTTTATGGTCTCAACCCAGCAGAAAAATTTAACAGATGGTCTTGCTCAGACTACAGAAGTTCTAATAAACAGTGTAAATACTGCTGCAGGGAAGTATCTCCAGGAGAACAATACTCTGGAGCTTAAACGTTTACCTTCCCAGATTGAGTCTATGAGTGCTGCCCGTTTTTTAACTATTACCGGTCCGGGAGCAGCATCTGAAGACAAGAACGCTGTAGAATACCTATGGGTCACAAATGACAGTAATATCAGAGATAAGGTTGATATTTCAAATTTTGAAGCTGAAGATGATCTCCTGGCAGGTCTTCCTGGGGGTGCAAGATTCTCTGAAGGTTCTTTAACAATGAATGATAATCTATCTGCAGCTGTTTCTGAATTGGCAGACAGTATAAACATTCAGGGGACAGAATCTGTTGGAGTTCTTTCAAAGGAACTTACCCGGCTGCAGAGTGTTGCTTCAGAGCTCTCAAGAAAGGTGAGAACAGAAGCTGACATAAACGAAATCAGAAAGATGCAGGATGAAATTTCCATGATAAGCGGGGAAATTGAGATTAAACTTGCGGAGATTGGCAGTTTCTTCGGTTCAATCCCGGTATTTGATCCTGAAAAAATACTTACCGGTCCAACGGAGTATACGTTTTACAGACCGATAGTTTATCAGCAGAGGGGTAACAATGAGAAGTTTTACCAGGGTACTGTCAGGCTGCAGATATCTACTGAAGAAATAATAAGGGAGATTGAAACTTCCAGAAAGGCACTTATAAAACGTACTGTTCTTATTGCTCTCATAGCAATGGTTCTTGGAATAATCGGTGCTCTTGTTCTTGCTTCCATAATTATCAGTCCTATTAACCATCTTTTAAAGAAGGTGGAAGAGATCAGAGACACTGAGGACCACATTGACCTTAAAGATTTCAGTGTGAGCGTAAAAACTCATGATGAGATTTCCCGTCTTGCAGAAGCAGTTAATCAGATGAGCAAGGGGCTCTATAAAGCTGCCCAGGCAAGTGTAGAATTGAGAGTTGGTAAAGATGTTCAGAAGCAGTTTCTGCCTTTGGAAAAAAACGCAAAAGGGGAAAAAACATCAATAGCCAGGAAGGAAACCGATTATATAGAATTCTTTGGATACTACGAAGGAGCCAAGGGAGTTTCCGGTGATTATTTTGATTTTGTCGAGATTGATAAAGACAGATATGCTGTTATTAAGTGCGATATTTCCGGGAAAGGAGTCTCTGCTTCCCTGATTATGGCAGCTGTTGCAACAATTTTTCATTCTTATTTTAATGACTGGAAGCGGGATAATGAAAGAAGGAAAAATATTGCTGCTGGAAAAAACATTAAAACTAAACCGGATGTACCCAAAATAGATAAACTTGTTTATTCTATAAATGAACTTGTAGAGTCCATGGGTTTCAAAGGAAGATTTGCAGCATTCATTGTTGTATATATTGATACAACGACAGGGGAAACAAGGTTTTGTAATGCCGGAGATAATCTTGTTCATATCTATAAACAGAGCAAAGGAAGTATGGATATAAAAACTATACCGGAAGCCCCGGCTGCGGGTGTTTTCCCTAACGACATGGTAGAGATGACAGCAGGTTTTCAGGTAATTCCTCATCAAATGGATCACGGAGACATTTTATTTTTGTTTACTGATGGTATAGAGGAAGCACAACGCCATTTTAGGGATTCTGAATCAAAAATTGTGCAATGTCAGGATGAAAGCCATGATAAAAATAATAAAGAGAGAAATGATACTCATTCCAAAGGCGAGAATTTTGAGGAGTTTGGTATTCCAAGAATGCATGAAATTATAGAAGCTGTTATAAACAGAGACAAATACCAGCTTTTTAAATTTCACAATGAGTATGCTGATGAGATTTTTGATTTTGATTTTAGTAGTTGTGATGGTACTTTTAGCGAGGCAATAATAGCTCTGCTGGCAATAGAAAGAGTTTATAGATTTTATTCCGATTCTTCTGTGGGGACCGGAGACAGAATTAGCATAGATGGTAAAGTTCTTAGTTTCATGGAAGAACATTTTGTTCAATTTAATCGATATTTTCATAACCGGATAGAAAAAGAGGAAGATGAAGAGTATATAACATTTACTCATATTAAAGAAGATGATCAGTTTGATGACCTTACCATACTTGGAATAAGAAGGAAGTAGTTCTGTTGAAAACGCCGTCTTTTTACTGCGAAAACTGCGGCAGAAAAGTTTTGCCAGGCTTAAATGTCTGTCCCGGCTGTGGTCAGGAATTCTCTTCCGTTCGATGTCCCTCCTGCGGCTTTACAGGAGAACCGGCACTGTTTAAAGAAAGCTGCCCCGAGTGTGGTTATGTTGGTAAGGCAGAAAAAGATGAAGATCCAGGGCAAAATATGTATATAGTACGATCCGGTAATGCCGGATTCAGGGGGAAAACAAAAAATAGAAATCATCTTTCTCCCTGGTTGTATAAGATACTTATAGGAATTATGGCAGTGATTATTGTTAGTCTTGTAAGGATCTATTTTTTACTGTAACTATGCCTGAAATGGTGCAGAAGGTCCAGAAATGCTCTGTTTCTTACAGGATCTTCCTTAAAATAGTAGAGATGTGAAGAACAGCTGCAGTCACTGGAACCAAAGTTGGGAATCCCAATGCCCCCAATATCTTTAAGTCCTTTCGCAATATCACATTCAGAAAACCTGTCAGTGTAAATTTCAATGAACCTGTTAGGCCTTTCTAAAAAAAGACCTTCCAGATCATTTTTAAAAAATTGCATTCTACTTTTTACTTAAAAAAGAGCTTTTATTTCTTTTGCGTAAAGTTTGTCAATAATGCTTCTTCTTAATTTAAGAGTTTGGGTTAATTCCTGACCAACCTCAAAGGGTTTTTCCATGAGTTTGAATCTAAAAACACATTCAAAGGGTTTAAATCCGGTTTTAGTACTAACCTGGGCCTGTATTTCATTATGAATATATTCCTGAATTTCCGGATCTTCAAGAAGATCTTCCGGTTGAACATAACTAATACCTAATTCTTTGGCTTTTTCTTCCAGTAACTCCATATCCGGAACAATAAGTGCCCCAAGGAATTTTTTATCCTGTCCAACAACCATATTCTGAAGGATTGCTTCAGAAGCATTAATTTTATCTTCTATTGGAACAGGTTCTATATTTTCTCCACCCATAAGAACAATTGTTTCTTTGGACCGTCCAACAATTCGAACTTCTTTGTTATGTGTCATTATACAGATATCACCGGTATTCAGCCATCCTTCTTTAAAAACTTCATCAGTAATTTCCTTCTGTTTATAATATCCCTTCATATTCATATCACCCTTTAGATATAGGGTCCCTTTTTCTCCAGGTCCTTTTAAAGCTCCGTCATTTCCAATAACTCTATACTCAATATCCGGAAACAGGGGACCTACAGTAGTTCCTACAGGGTGGTGCTGTTTTCTTACTGCTACAACAGGACCTGTTTCAGTCAATCCGTAACCTTCCAGAAGACTTATACCTGCTGCCTGGAAAAAACTGTCTACATAAGGAGGAAGTGCACCTCCTCCGGATATTCCCGCTATAAATCTACCACCCAGTTTGGCTTTAATTTTAGAAAATACCAGGGCATCCCCCAGTAATTTAAATGGAGTTATCAGAATCAATGGTATAATACTTAATGCTATATCAAGGGCTCTGATTCTTTTATGAAAGGTTGGAAGAGTTCCTTTAAACATATTGTTAAGATGTGCCCATGATCCTCCAACAGTTACAAAAAAATTGAACAGGACTTTTTTAGCCCCCCCCTCTTTGTTTATATTTCTGATGATACCCGCTCTTACACCCTCCCAAATTCGAGGTACTGAAGCCATCCAGTGGGGGTGGACCTTTCCCATATCCGGAATCATTATTGCTCCAATAGGTTTTGAGTACGCAATAGTAGTTGCCCTGTCCAGCATAATGTATTCAACAGCCCTTTCGAAGGAATGCCACACAGGCAGAACACTTAAGAATATCTGTCCCGGATCTATATCAATGTAATCATAAACATTATCTAATTGAAAATTGTAGCTTTTATGTTGAAGCATTACACCTTTTGGTGTTCCTGTTGTCCCGGATGTATAGATTAGTGTAGCTACATCCTCATCAGTACCTTTTTCAAGTTCTGCTTCGAATGTTTTGTTATCTTTTTCATATGCTTCAGCAGAAAGTTTTTCCAGTTCTTCAAAAGATAGTATTTCTATCCCTTCTGCTGATTTTTTATTAACTGTTCCTCCTGGAAGAAAAACAATTATCTTTTTAACTTTTGGAAGGTCCTTTTTCTTTGAAAGTATTTTATCAGCCTGTTTTGAATTTTCCGCGAAAACAAGCTCACAATCTGCATGTTCAATTATATACTGCATTTCATCTGCGGTAGAATCTGAACCCCTTGGAACATCAATTGCACCAAGACCAAGAAGGGCAAGATCGGTCATCATCCATTCCTTACAATTATCAGACATTATTGCTACATGTTCATTCCGTTTAACTCCGAGTTTCTTTAGCCCTGTCCCTAGTATCTGAACTTTTTTATATAGTTCCTTGTAGGTAATGCTTTGATAATCACCATTCTCATCTTTACTAAGCAAAGCAGATATTTCGGGGTGCTTTGAAGCTACTGCTTTAATTCGCTTAGGTATTGTATTGGGGGTATTCATCTTTTGTCCTCCGGGTTTCGGTTCTCGACCGAAATAAATTAAAAAAATATCAAAAAAGTCTCTATTCCAAAAAACCTAGTCTGTAGACTGTATCAAAAACATGCTGTCGTCAAGTCTTTTTTTCTTACTTACAAGAGGAATATTCTCTTCCAGCAGCGAAAATGTAAGAATTTCCGGGAATAAAATGTAATTACTGTCATCAGGGGGATAGTAAACATAAACAGGTACCCCCGCCTTTCCAAATTTCCTTATCCACTCATCAATAAGGGGACCTTTATTCGTATAATCTCCCTTCATCCTTATTACAGATCGCTCATTAAAGAATAAATCTCCCCTTTCTGTAAAAAGGACCCTTCCCTCATTTATTTTACATACTGAACACCATTTTGCCCCAAAAGCAAGAAAAACCCCTTTTCCCTCTGCTCTGTATTGTTCCAATTCATCAGGGTCGAATTTCTCCCAGCCCTCCCTGACAGCGTAAGCTTCCGGTTCTGAGAAACTACGGTTTGTATCAATAAGATAGTAAGCAGAAATTCCTGTTAGTGACAGTGCAATAATAAGGGCA
The DNA here is from genome assembly GCA_030643345.1 of Spirochaetaceae bacterium. Classification (GTDB taxonomy): domain Bacteria; phylum Spirochaetota; class Spirochaetia; order B11-G9; family B11-G9; genus JAJRQE01. The sequence goes on along the minus strand of DAOWMA010000004.1, from coordinate 2,490 downwards.
AGAAAGGCAGAGGGGAATTTAGACCCTGGTTTACTTAGTTTCCCATAGAACCATGATATAAAAGCAATAAGAGTTAGAAAAATAAGGAATTTGAACTGAGCATCAGAACTAATCTGAAATCTTAATGAGCTGAAAAGATACAGTACTGTTCCAAATAACAGAAAGCCCATTATTTCTTTAAATGTATCCATCCATGGACCAGGTTTTGGCAATGACTGAATTAATTTCGGCCATATACCAATTAAAACAAAGGGCAGTGCAAATCCTGTACCTATTGCTGCAAAACTGGTAACAATAAAGAAGGGCGTTTGGCTGAATGCAAATCCAAGAGCAGTACCAAGAAATGGCGCTGTACAGGGAGTTGCAAGAAGTACAGCAAAAATTCCATTAAAAAAAGAACCAAGCCATCCTTTTCTGTTGGATGCTGCCGCCATTTTATTCATACCGGGGGCATTGATAATAAAAACATCGAATAGGGAAAGTGCAAATACAAAGATTATTGTAATCAGAGTAATAACAAAAAGCGGGTTTTGAAACTGGAAACCCCATCCTACAAGCTGACCTGTTGTTTTCAGCACAATAACTATTACTGCAAGTATCAGTAGAGAAACAAGAACGCCGGCTCCATAAAGAAGGGAACCAACAAATATACTCCTGCGGTCATTTTGACTTTGTCGTACAAGATTTAAAGCCCGCATAGAGAGAATAGGCAGCACACATGGCATTACATTAAGCAGAAGACCGCCCAGGAATGCTAAAAACAGAAATTTCAATAATGTAGCAATAGATTGATTGATCCCTGAACCGTTTCCTATCTCCAGAGGAATATCAATTGTAGTTTCTTCAGGGAAGAAACAGACTCCTGCTTCGTTACATATCTGCCATGCCACCTTCACTTTTACAGTTTGTTTTCCTGCCGGTGTGTTTTCAGATACAAGAAAAGCAGCTTCAAGAGTTACAGCCCCATAATAATTTTCAAGTTCATTTTCCATAATCCCGGTCGGATAAACAATTTCGCCCATTTGGAACCATGTATTGTTCTCAATGGTTATAAAAAAAAAGTCGTCGGCTTTTGTTTGATGAAAACCTTCAGGTATTTGATATGTAACCGTCAGAGTTGCTTCTTCTCCAGGTACAAGGACAGATGGAGTTATACTTCCCTGAACTTTTACATCTTCTTCTGCAAAAAGAGATTCCCCGGCTATTACAAAGAAAGTAAAAATAAGGAATATTGCAGCCAGCCTCTTAATCATCAGGGAATGAGTTCCTCAAATACCTTAACCATAAATTCCGAATCCCATTCCATAGCACCAACAAATCTGGCAAGAACTTTTCCTTCAGCATCAATAATCCAGGATGTGGGTATGCTTCCAGAGCCGTACTGGTATGAAATTTCCCGGGAATCATCAATGAGTACTGGAAATGTATAACCATTATCATTAATAAAATCGACTATTTTTTCCCTTGTTTCTCTGGGAGGGGCAGGGGTCGAAATTGCAAGAATTATAAAATTTGAATCTTTCAGTTTCTGATAAAGCTTTTCCATAGAAGGCATTTCCGACCTGCATGGAGGACACCATGTTGCCCATAAATTAAGAAGAACAACTTTACCTTTTAATGAGTCTAAGCTTACCTGTTTACCATTCATATCTTCTGCAGAGAATGGTGGAGCGTCCATTGTCTGTTGTGGTACACCGAATCCTGCTTTCCAAAGTTTTTCCTGTACAGCGGACATTAGGGGAGCTTCCTGTGCGGGTGCAAAAGCGACTATTAGAGTCATAAGACTCAGTATTATTATCTTTTTCATATATGCAGAATATATAGATATATCTGTTTAGGCAAGCTGTTTATGTTATTGTACCGCTTATTATAAGAACAGTAAAATTGTAGAGTCCGTGGGCAATAGCTATAGTGTTCAGTCTTCGTTTTCTTACAAATATGGAAGCCAGAAAGATACCTATTGCAAAGGTCCCAAGAAAACCTGGAAGTCCCTGGTAGATATGTCCCAGTGCAAAAATCAGTGAAGTTCCTGTAATTACGTATATTTCTTTTTCCGGCATGTGAAATTCCGTTAGAAGATAGCTGCGGAAAAAAAGTTCTTCGCTGTATCCTGTAGTTAAACAGGTAATAAAAATTAAGGGTATTAGTTTCCAATTATTAAATTGCCATACGGGTATTTCTTTGATTGTATTGTGGTCCAATTTGGTAATCAAAGTAAGAATAATTCCAATGATTAATATAATTACTATAATCCCCATAAAATAAATAATACCGGATATTAAATCTTTCATTTTTATTCTATCAAGACCGTAAAGGGATATCTGAGATACTGGTTTTTTCTCTATTAAATAGAGAATAAGCAATATTTGAGGGATTACAGTTATCATATAGATCATATTGAACCATGCAGAATTAAAGACAGATCCGTCTACAACTTGTGTCTGGCTAATAAACCCTGGTAAAAAAAAGACCATAAATAGAATAATTGGC
>DAOWMA010000106.1 GCA_030643345.1 Spirochaetaceae bacterium | reverse complement strand
GGCTGGAAAAAGTTAATTCCTGGATTGTAAAAAGTCTTCGACAGTATTTCTTCCAATGGTATCATATCCTGCCGATAGAAAAGTTCTTATAGTTTCAGATACTGCTTCATTAGTTACATTTTGTACTGAATGACTGCCGAGAATTGCACTAAGAACATCTTTCAGCATTATTTTCTTTAAACTTCTGGAAGGGAATAGTTTTCTTTCAGATTCATCAGTTTCATAAACAAGATCAGTATTGGTGAAACATTTTAATAATTCGCGAACTAAATCTTCTGATAAATAGAGTTTTGAAGAAATTTCGGATACTGTAGAATGTTTATTACCGGAATCAAACTGCTGGGCTATTATAAAGAAAACTGCGAGCCCAAGTTCCATTCTTTCTGTAGGGCCCGGGATATTCTTTGGATTACTATTCCCCCATCTTCTGCCATGTTGATGTACATAGCTTATTTCCAAAGCCAGGAAGACTATGATCCAGATTAGATAAAGCCAGAATAGAAATATTGGAATAACAGCAAGAGATCCGTATATTGTCGACATTCTGATTACATAACTTGCTCCTTCTGTAAACGCACTTCGGGCAAGCCCCCACAGAATTGTTCCAATAAAGGCCCCTAACAAACTGCTCTTTATTTTAACCTTTCCTGCAGGAATAGCTGTAATCATTAATAAGAATGTAAAGAAGATAAGTATTGAGGGAGTTAGAGCAATAAGCCATCTAATAATAAACTGAATTTCCGGGAAACCATTCAGAAAATTTCTAATTGGTGCTGTCAGTGAGAAACTTGCGCCTATAAAAAGGGTCCCAAAAACAAGAACAGCAGAGTATGAGGTAAACTTGCCAATAAAGCTTCTTCTATTTTTACTGCCCCAAATTGAGTTGAAATTTTCGCTTATCCTGTTTATTAACATTATTGATGTAATGGCAAAAAGAAAGAGGCCTATAATACCCATGGTTCTTGAATTATCAATAAACTGGTCAATATAAACTATAAATTCATCCTGTCGTGTAGGAACCAAAAGATTTACTATTAATTCCTGAGCATTTTCCTTAATTCCGGAAAAAGCACTGAATGCCGTAAATAATGAAAAACTGAGGGCTGTAAGGGGTATTAGGGCTAAAAGGCTGGTATAAGAGAGGCTGGATGCACGTATAAGACATTTGTCCTGTTTAAATTCCCTGAACAGTCTTATTATAAACTTTATTAATCCTGACTTGATATTGTCTCCGGTTTTGGAAAACCCTTCCAGTGTATCTAAAATGAATCCAAAGAGGTTACTAATATTCACATATATAGAATGAAGAAAAATATAAGTTTTGGCAAGTCCCCGTAGTGTTGCAATGATAACGGTTTAACGGTATTCTTTGTCCAATGACTGATCAATATTTACCTTCGGATTTAGAAGGGAAACATATATATTTTATAGGAATCAAAGGTACAGGTATGACCGCCCTTGCAGAAATATTTCTTGCCAGAGGTGCCGTTATATCGGGTTCAGATACAGATGAAAAGTTTTATACCGATAAAATTCTTGATTCCCTGGGAATTACATATACTGAAGGTTTCTCGAAAGATAATTTACCCGGGGATATGGGTTTTATAGTCCATTCAGCCGCTTATTCAGCTGCAAATAATGAGGAGATGAAAGAAGTCCTAAGCCTGAATCTTCCTGTTTTTGAATATTCTGAAGCTCTGGGTCAGTTGTCAAAGGCAATATTTTCCTGTGGAATATCCGGAGTTCATGGTAAAACCACAACAACAGCAATGGCCGGTACTATTCTTAAACACATTAATCTTCCGGCAACTATTCTTGCAGGGTCGGGTGTTGATTCTTTTAGCGGCAGATCGAGCTATATTGGCGGAAATAAATACTTTGTTGCAGAAACCTGTGAATATAAACGGCATTTTCTTAACTTTCATCCTGAAATAATTGTATTAACAAATATAGAACCTGATCACCTGGATTATTTTAAAGATTATAATGATATAGAGGATGCATTTATCAGTTATATGATGCTTCTACCGACCGGAGGCAGGCTGATATACTGCAGTGATGATAAGGGTTCCAGTGATGCAGCATTAAAAGTAAATAAATTCAGGCCGGATATACGTCAGATTGCCTATGGGGAAACAGCTTTACATAACTATAAGATATCTTTGGCTGAAAAAAAAGATGGAATAAGCGGATTTCGACTTGATGGTTTTGATTGTGAATTTAAACTAAAGATTCCGGGAAAACATATGGTCCTTGATGCAGCAGCAGCCATAGCTCTAACAGTTAGTATATTGGAAGAAGAGAACCGTGAGCCTGATATAGAGGCCATTGCTGCAGGGTTGGAATCGTTTACCGGAAGTAAACGCAGATCAGAAATTAAGGGTGAATACAAGGGAATCCTGTTTATGGATGATTATGGGCATCATCCTACAGAGATTGCGGCTACATTAAAAGGGTTGAGAGAATTTTACCCCGAAAAACGGATTATTGCAGATTTTATGTCCCATACATATTCCAGAACAGAAGCTTTGTTTAATGATTTTGCATCCTCTTTTGGTGATGCAGATATGGTAGTTCTTCATAAAATCTACAGTTCTGCCAGAGAGAAAGAAGGCCGTATCAATGGGTGGTCACTTTTTGAGGAGACTAAAAAGAACCATAATGAAGTATATTATTTCCACGAGATAGAAGATTCTTTTAATTTTTATACAAAACTACTGAAAGAAAATGATCTTTTTATTACAATTGGTGCAGGAAATAACTGGATAATCGGTGAGCAGCTGGTTAAATACTACAAAGGAGAGGGTAAATGAAAAGTATGACAGGATATGGATGGATCGATACTCAGAATGAATCGCTGCAGATGTCTGTGGAGCTAAAATCCTATAATAACAGATATCTTGATATAAATATAAATTTACCACCTTTTATGTCTCTCCTGGAGCCTGAATTACGAGCCTATATAAAAGAGAAGATTGTAAGAGGCCGGGTTGAGCTTTATGTAAGAGTCAAAGAACTGGAAGAAGACCTTGATGTTATTCTGGATACAGGTGCGGTTGCTGCTTATAAGAAAGCTTTCGGGCAAATAGCAGAGGCTGCGGGTCTGGATGAAAAACCCAGCTTGTCCCATTTCCTGAATCTGGATGGTGTTATGAAAGTTGTAAAAAAAAGGGATATCGATAAGTTCAAATCAATGCTGTTCCGGAATCTGGACGAAGTATGGGTGCAGTACGATGATATACGTACCAGAGAGGGGGATGCTACCTGGGAAGATATAATGTCAAATATAGATATTATATGGAAATCCCAGAAGATTATACAAAACAGGGAAGCAGGTCTTGAAGATTTAATAAAAAACAATATTAAAGATAGATTCCAGCAATTAATTGATGACAAAATTGATGAAAATAGAATTCTTGCAGAGACAGCAATACTTTTAATGAAATATGGTATTGGGGAAGAACTTTCCCGTCTGTCAAGCCATCTTGAACAGTTCTGTAATACTCTTCACAGGAAACAACCAGTGGCAAAAAAGCTTGATTTTCTTTGTCAGGAGATGAACCGGGAGATAAATACCATAGGTTCAAAGAGTAATCTTTTGGAGATCAGCCAGGCTGTAATTGAAGCAAAAGAAGCAGTAGAAAAGATAAGAGAGCAGTTAAGAAATGTTGAATAATATTAAAATTGCAATCTCCGGCAGAAGCGGATGCGGGAATACCACTGTAAGCAGAATGGTAGCGGATAAATTAAACCTGAAGTTTATAAATTATACATTCCGTACTATGGCAGAGGAGAAAGGTATAAGTTTTGATGCAGTTAGAAAACTGGCAGAGGAAAGTAACTCTATAGATATGGAACTGGATAAAAAACAGGTACATCTTGCTGCTGAAGGTAATTGTGTTTTGGGATCAAGACTTGCAATATGGATGATTGATGATGCAGATCTTAAGGTTTATTTAACAGCTTCTTCATCGGTCAGGGCAGAAAGAATAGCAAATCGTGAAGATAGTACACTGGAAGAGAAAATTGCAGAAACGGAGGATCGGGACCAAAAAGACAGTGCCAGGTACAGAAAAATATATGCTATTGATACAAATGACTATTCCTTTGCAGATATTGTAATAGATACAGAAAAAAATAATGTGAATGAGGTTGTTGATATAATTATCACAGCTGTGGAATCTTTACAATAGTGAAGAAACCTGATACAGTACACCGACTTAAGCCCATAAGGAGATTAATTGATGAGTATTCCTTTAGATATTCTTATCAGTAAAGATAAAAATGCATATACAATGACTTGTGCCATTATTAAGAGAGCGGATCAGATTACTACTTCCGGTGAAGATATTGAAATGGCAGAAAAAGGGAAGAAAGTTGTTACAGAATCCATATCCCAGATTCTAAATGAAAAAGTAGAATATAAATTAGAAGAATGAAGATAATACTTCTGTTTGGTCCAACGGCAGTCGGGAAAACAGAACTTATTTCAAACCTGTTTAAAGAAAATTATGAAATTATAAATGCTGACTCTATGCAGGTCTACAGGGGACTAAATGTAGGTACAGCAAAACCTGCCAGTGAGCTTCTGGACAGGATACGTCATCATCTTATTGATATTCGTTCCCCTAAAGAGCAGTTTCATGTTGGAGATTTTGTAAGACTTGCAGATAAAATTGCCATAGAGATAACAGACAGAGGTAATATTCCTGTTATTTGCGGAGGTACAGCTTTTTATTTCAAAAGCTATCTCTTCGGTCTCCCTGATGTCCCTGAAATTGATAGTAGTGTACTGGAAGAACTGCAGTTTGAACTAAAAAAGAATGGACCTGGATATCTTTATAGTGAGCTGAAAAAAATAGATCCTATTAGAAGTGAAAAGCTTCATCCTAATGACGAATACAGGATCCTCAGAGCTCTGGAGGTTGCCCGCGGAAGTGGAAAGCTTCAATCTGATTTTATCCCTGGTGATATCTTCCGTAAGGGGATAGAACCTCTTATTCTGGGGCTGCGAAGAGACAGACCGGAACTGTACAACAGGATTGATCAGCGTGTAGACGGGATGTTTGAAGCAGGTCTTATTAACGAAATAAAAAGATGTTTTAAAACAGGTTTATTGGAAAGTGATCCTGGAATGAGGGGTATAGGATACAGGGAATTCCATTTAATGAACAGAACGGGTGAATTTACAATTTCAGATATTCGGGACATTGTAAAAAGAAATTCACGACATTATGCCAAAAGACAGATGACTTTTTTTAAATCACTACCTGATGTAAAATGGTTTCATCCGAATGACGCGGATTTGATTCGGGATGAGATTGCCGGGTTTTTGAATGTGCCGTATTACGGTATGGGCAGCCACAAGGGTCGATAAATCGATCCTGTGGACTGCCCCTACGTCGGTTTCTCACCAAAAACAACCGCGGTAAAGGTCTCTATCTGTGTCTCCGGGTCTTTCCAGCAATCTCCCCACATGCCTGCCTTGCGACATGTTTGTGTTAAAAATTCTTCTCTGTTCCATCCCTGTTCTGTCGGAACCTGAGGGAGAAGAACTCCGGAGTTATAACCATTTTTCATAATTATGCCGTGTTTACCGACTACGATTTTATCAGGTGATGATATTTCAAGAGGAGATAATACTGATATTTCTATATCAATCATCTCTAATTCCTCTAAGTTTACACTGGGGAATCTTGGATCACGGAAGGCACTTTCTCCTGCCAGAATCCTAATATCTTCAATAAGTGCTTCTACAGGGAGAATGTGACCTATGCATCCTCTCAGTCGTCCATTAATATGGAGAGTAACGAAAGATCCGAGTGGTGTTTTTATCTTTTCGGTACCGGCTGAATATATACCTTGTCGATTTTCCAGATGTGATTTAATACTCTCCCGTGCAGTAGCCAATAGAATTGTTTTTTCATTTTCTGTAAGTGAAAACTCCATTATTCTTCTTCTCCTCTAAGTGAAAATGCTCCAAAACAAACACGTTTTTTCCCGGGTTCTGAATTCTGACCATATTCCATATCCAGCATATCTATTAAAATTTTATTGTTGAAAACTTTTAATACAGCCAACAGACAATCAGCACTGCATGCACCAATTTCTCCCTCATTAAGCATATCCGGTAGTGATTCCCATTGGTCACTGTTGTTAAGCAGAGAAATAAACCGGTCAGTTTCTTCTCTTGTTTTTTCTTCTGTATTGTAGGATGAGCTGCTGGAAGAGACAACGAAAAGAGTTTTCTCCAGTTTATTATTTAAAACTGCACTCAGTGAGTCTGCCAATTTGTTAGTTAATGATACTGAAGATTTACCTGTAAGAATGGGGAGTATTTTTGCATCCGGCCATAGATATTTAATAAAAGGTAGTTGAACTTCAATGGAATGTTCTTCAACATGCGGTATGTTGTCAAATTTAAATATTTTACTGCTTTCTGCAAGCTTTGTAAGAAGTTTCCAGTCAACTTGCAGATTTCCCAGGGGAGTTGCATAGGATGTAAATTGAGGTAGAAAAACAGCTTTTCCCGGTTCTCGGTGGACCCTGCTAAGGATAACAATCGTTTCAATATCTCTTTTTTTTACTGAACTATATGCGGTTGCCATAATTTGCCCGCAGTGGACCCATCCTGCATGGGGGGATACGATTGCCTTTACAGAAGCATCTTCCTGATTATTGGGGGGGGACGCTTCCAGGAGTGATTTTATTCTTTTTTCCAGTTCATTTTTCAGCCCTGGATAAAAAATAAAATTAACTGTCATTTCCCGTTCTGAATTATCTTTCTTCATTTCTGTTCCTGCCCCTAATCGTGCGCTTCGCTTACTGCTCGGCTATGCGTCCTGCCTAATAATCTGTTTAACCGTTTCTCATCAAGAGTTATGGAAAGGTTTTTTTCATTTGTTGGTAGAACTGTCCCTTTTTTCCCGTCTTTGGCTCTCCTCAAGTGTTTTACCTGTGTATAGTAGAGGTCTGCTTTACCTCCTCTTTTAGCCTTTGAGAAAAATACTGCCAGGTTCCCGGCATCCAGAAGTGTTTCCAATGGTATACTTTTCCCACGGACAATTTTAATAAAAATATATCCTCCAGGATAATCTCTTGTGTGAAGCCAGTAATCATTTCCACGGACAAATTTTCGCAGGAGCAGATCATTTTCTATTGCTGTTCTACCTGCAAGTATAGTGAAATTTCCGGATTGAAACTGAAGTCCGGGAATCTTTTC
>DAOWMA010000391.1 GCA_030643345.1 Spirochaetaceae bacterium | reverse complement strand
CTGTCGAATTTTAACAGCCAATAGCTGTAGTTAACCCCATGGCTTACTGTCCCGTCCAGAAAATTACCCTTTGGCGAGAGAGCTACCAATGCCTTGGACCTCGCGCCGCCTGCGCTGGAACCGATCCTGATAAAGGTAAGAGCCGCCGCCCTGTCTTTGATTGACAGTATCTTCCTGTGAAGATCTTCTCTTCTTTGCAAAACCATCTCAGCCAATTCGTAAAGCCGCTGTATATTCAGGGCTGTTCTTTGCAGCGGCAGGGTTTCTCCGGGATGATATTCCAAAGCTCCTATCCCCCGGTCAGAGACATACAACAATCGATCCAGAGCGGTGACCTCCCCGGGAGGGACTTTTTTTTCGGCCATATATAAGTCTATAAGCTGATTACCGTAGTTATCGGGCAGGGAATCGGCAATGAATCCGGGAAGTCCCCTGAAGGATTTAAAACTCAATTGATCAAAGGTGTATCTAACAGGGGGATACTTCATATGGATTGGAGAAATCTGTATCCCTGAATCCATAAAAACCGGATCATACTCAAAGGTAGCATAAGTGCTCTGGCCCGGCGAATATCCTAGGTATCCTACTGTGGTCCCCCAGAGTTTTACTTCAACCACTTTACTCACTCTTCATCTCCCCATTTAAAAGGTTTGGCCTTTTTATCACGGTCCCTAACTCTTTTCAGTGGTTCTTTCCCGGGACTGGCCATAGGACTGAATTCATCGGAATCTGGCAGAAGTTTCCGAAGGCGGTCCAACTCGTCTACTCCCCGGAGCAGACGGATAAAACTTTTAAGAGATATTGAACGTTTACCCTTTCTAAAATCTGACAATAACTGCCGGGACACCCCGCCTTTTGATTCAATATCCGTATCTTTTAATCTTTTTTGAATACGAATTCTTTCATATCTTTCGGCAAGGTCCTGCATGATTTCTTCATCTGTAATCAACCTGTAATCCATAAAAGCACCTTAATGTAACAATCTTATTACATTATACACCTGAAAACGCTTTTATGTAAAACAAATATTACATTTAAAAAAACTATCTTACGGCATTTGCTAAAAGAAATTCCTCCGCTTCCGGTGACCACAGATTATTTGTTTTAGCAATTATATCTGCAAGACCTGCAAAAAGTGGATCATTCTTTCCCTTTTCTCTGAAATCATCCAGGGCTGTAAGAGGCAGGTTGATCTGGGTGTACATCAGTTTTTTGCCGCCGGGAATATCAGGAAGGTTCTTTGTCGTCTCAACAATCGAATCAATTCCACCTATATGGGTAATCAAAGCAACTGGATTAATAACACCATCAGCCATCATGTTAAGGACCTCTTTCATGTCGTCCGTATTCCCACCGCTGGTCCCAACCAGAAGGTGCCCCGCGTAATGTACATTGTAGAAGTTGAGTTTAGCAGTAAATTTCGTGTCTGTTGGTCCTGCAAAAAAATTCAGACATCCGCCTTTTGCCAGAATCATGTCGCCCTGCTCAATAACAGGCTTAACTGGTGCCATAACAAATACATCATCAAAGCTATTATTATCTGTGTATTCCAAAAGCTCTGAAACAGGATTATCCATCCCCTTTGTATTTACATAGATTAGTTCCACACCATTCTCAGCAGCCTTTTCAACTGTATAGATAGAAGCGGCCCGTTTCAATCTTTCATCATCTATATCTGTAACAACCAGTTTAGCAGGTTTTCGGTCACAGTTAAGGGTATAGTCAATAAACCCAAGCCCCATAGGCCCCACGCCCGCAAGAATGGCCATCTGACCACCCTCTTTGACACCCATTTCATGCACATAAGTTCCCTGCTCAATATGGAAGCTGGCATGCATAGCTCCTGCAATACATGACATAGGCTCTGCAAGAGATCCAATAAAATATGCCTTACTTTTATAGGGAAGAAGACAACCCATCTCCATTACTTCCGGTGGAATAACAATATGGGTAGCTGCACCGCCTATATACTGGTAGGAATATCCGGGAGCATCCAGACTTCCTTTATAGTTTAAAGCCGGCTGAATTGAGTACTGCTGACCAGCCTTAAACTGATCTTTCCATTTACTACCAACTTCTAATATTTCACCACAGAATTCATGTCCGATCATTACAGGATTAACAGCAATATCTGCAGGGACCCTTTTATGGTCCGCTCCCTGTTTCTGGGCTTTGTAGGAAGACATACAAATAGAGTCTGACACAATCTTTGCCAGAATCTCATCATCTTTTATCTCCGGAAGTTCAAACTCCTCCAGTCTTAAATCTTCTTTTCCATATAATCTAACCGCTTTGGTTTTCACATCTTTCTCCTACTGATTGTTTGTTTTTTATAAATACAGGTCGGCACAAGGCCGACACCCTACAAACCATAATCATTATTTTTTACCAATTATTTAGTTTAACATTATCTGGCCGCCGGTAACAGGAACTGCCTGGCCGGTTTCATATTTCTGGTCCACAATATAGTAGACCGCTTTTATTACATCCAAACTTGTACATCCCCTTTTCATGGGGACCATGTTCTCGTAATGTTTTCT
>DAOWMA010000030.1 GCA_030643345.1 Spirochaetaceae bacterium | reverse complement strand
TCCGTTTACTGCCATTGGTATTAGTACTTTATCAATCTCTTCAAAGGTATACCCAAAATCCTTCTGGAGCTTTACAATATCTGCCTGGACCTCCGGAACAGGGTCAGGGGCCCGGAAGAGTCCTTTCAACTCAATCTTATTTTCATCAAGCCACCGTCTGTAAGGTTTCTGCCTGGATACCCGGGATTTAATTTCATGATCATACATCACCCTCCCCTGCTCAGTATCAACTAATATCATCCTTCCAGGACCAAGGCGTCCCTGGCGAAGAATATCCTCCGGCTTAACCGGAAGTACTCCAGTTTCAGAAGCAAGAATAAACCGACCGCTTCTTGTAACCGTATACCTTGCAGGACGAAGTCCATTACGATCCAGTGATGCTCCGATTTTTTTTCCATCTGTGAATGCAAGAGCAGCCGGTCCGTCCCAGGGTTCCAGTATAGATGCATGGTATTCGTAGAATGTTCTTCTGTCTTCGCTTATATGATACCTATCACCAAATGGTTCAGGCACCATCATCATCATTGAGTGCTCTGCAGATCTGCCGGCCTGCACAAGGAGTTCAAAATTGGAATCAAAAATAGCTGAATCACTTTGATCCATATTTATAACAGAAAGGACTTTCTCAAGTTCATCTCCGAACAAAGGTGAAGATAGCGTTGCCTCTCTTGCTTTCATCTTGTTAATATTTCCCCTGAGAGTGTTTATCTCGCCATTGTGGGCAATATAACGAAAAGGCTGGGCAAGAGACCAGGATGGAAAGGTATTTGTACTGTATCTTTGGTGTACAAGAGCCAGTGCGGTTTTATATTCCGGGTCCTTCAGGTCCGGATAGAAATCCTCAAGCTGAGGCGCAACAAACATCCCTTTATAAACAATAGTCCGGCAGGATAGAGAAGATATATAAAAGTCATCAATTGAAAATTCTGCAGCAGCAGCTCGTTTCTCGATGCTTCTGCGAATAATATAGAGCTTCCTTTCCAGATTACCCCCACTCAAACCTTTTACAGAAATAAAAGATTGAAATACAAACGGCATTGAAGAAAGAGCTGCAGGTCCAAGAGAATCAGAAACAAATGGTACATTCCTTGTCCCCAGTATTTCAGAACCTTCACTGCCGACAACATCGTTAATAATATCGATAGCCATATCTCTTTTATCTTTCTCTGTGGGGAGAAAAAACATACCAACACCATAGGAACCTAATGCTGGTAAATCGAACTCAAGTTCCCGTAAAAAAAAATCGTGGGGAATTTGTGTTAAAATTCCGGCACCATCACCAGTGTTAACATCACTTCCTACAGCACCTCTATGTACAAGATTTTTTAGAATAGTAATTCCGTCCAGAACAGTTTGATGACTTGACTGCCCGTCAATTTCCACAACAAATCCGACACCGCAGGCATCATGCTCATAGGAAGGATCGTACAGTCCCTGTTTCTTCATCTTATACCTCTTTACGGCAGTTATTTGCCGTTAAATATCTCAGATTCTATCAATAGAAACAAACTGTGTCAAGAATGGTTATTCATATTGCCGTAGATTACCTTTATTTGATATTGATTTTAATCGTTTTGATAATTCTCATCATATTATATTAGAAAAGCTAAATCTAAAATATTCAAACAAAATCTAACACGGCATTTTTGCCGTTAACCCTAAGATAATTGTTTAAATCTACTGGCCAAATCCACAACTGAAAAAAGATCTCCATAATTCACAAGACCACTTACAGCTTTTGATACTACATTGATTCCACTTTCTTCAAGAACAGCAATAGGATTTAATCCTCCAATTACAATCCCGCCCATTCTGCCCCAGTTGATTGGAATCTGAAGGACCGAATGGCCTGGCCATCCCAGAGTAAGAAACGACCCCAATCCTGCTTTCTTCATCTCTTTGGCAATGGATATAACTTCTTCTCTTGCTGTTCCCGGGACCTCAAGAAAGTTAGCACCAATTCTTCCCTTACCAATGTCTGCAGCACCTGTTGCATCTGTCATTCCACTTTTAATAAATATCTCAAGAGGATCTATACTTGTACCATCATATTTTATTATCTCAACAAAACGGGATGGTTTTCCATTTTCAATCTCAAGAAGACCTCCAAAAACAGAGCTTACAGGTATACCCCGTCCTGCAAGAACTCCGTTAAGAGTAAAAGAACAGACAGTCCCTACCCCAATATAACCCTCAGGAACAACTTCGTGACCTGCTACATTACCCGGCATATAGAGTCCAATAAGGTTTCCCATTGAAAAACCACTTTCAAATGCAGGAACAAGTATATCTATAGCTTCAGGCATATTTTTTACAGGTATGAAACTTATATTTATTACTACTGTTCCGGTTTTTCGAATTAAATCAAAATTCATCTTATATGAAAAATAATCAATTTTACTATTTATAAAACCTACCTTATCGACTATTCTCGCTTTTCCAACTTCTTGCTGTCCCTTGACAGTAATCCTCCGTCCCCGTCGCTCAACATATTCAGTAAGGCCATCCTTATCCATATCTTTCAGATGAAACCGTACAGTTCTTTCACTTATCTCCTGTCCTATCTCATGCAGAAGCTCCACAATCCGTTGACTGGAAATAGGTTGTTCAATCTCCTTTAATATTCTTAAAATGGCAAGACGTTTTTTTTCTATTCTCTCTCTCATAAAATTTTTCCGCTTTTAATTGTTTTTTTTACAAGATTTGTTCCGAAGTAGTACGGAATTTCTTCAGGATTCTTTATATCTAAAATTATCAAGTCCCCTTTCTTTCCTGCTTTTAAACTACCAATTTCATTTTCCCTGTTTATTGCTCTTGCAGCATTAATTGTTCCGGCGGCAACTGCATCTGCTGCTGACATACTGCAGTAAAAAACTCCGAGGGTAATCATCATCTGCATGGAATAGGAAGGACAACTACCGGGATTAAAATCTGTAGCAAGTGCAGCAGGTATCCCTTTCTTCAAAAACCTTTCTGCATCAGGATATTTACCGGACTGAAGAAAAAAGGGGACCCCCGGCAGCAGCACTGCAACCGTGCCGGCTTCCGCCATTAAATCCATATCTTCATTGCTGATATTCTCCAGATGATCAACTGAAACTGCTCCAAGAGATGCTGCAACGCCAGGTGATCCAAGATCGTTGAACTGCCCCCCATGGACCTTTAATTTAAATCCTGCAGTTTTAGCGGATTCCAGAAGCTTCTTTGTCTCTTCCAGAGAGAAAGCCCCTTCTTCACAGAAAATATCAAAATACTCAGCTTCTTTTTTGAATAATTGAAGACTTTTCCCAGACAGCCATTTTAAATATTCTTCACGACTCTGGTCGGGGGGAAAAGTATGGGCACCGAGATAGGTAGAAATTATATCCAGAGGATGTTCCCTCCTCAACTGAGCAGCAACCTGGAGCATTTTTAATTCAGTTTCCTCATTCAACCCATAGCCGCTCTTTATTTCCACAGTCGTTGTACCATTCATTGCCATCCGGTCCAGCCTTTCCATACCAAGAACAAACAATTTTTCAGAAGAAGCAGCCCGGGTAGCTCTGACTGTTGAATGGATTCCGCCTCCATCTCCAAGGATCTCAAGATAACTTTTACCCCCAAGGCGCTGCTCCATCTCATTAGATCGTTCTCCCGCAAAAACAAGATGAGTATGACAGTCAACAAATCCCGGCATTACCAGAGAATCATCCGCATCTATTACATCGGAACAATCAGGATAGCTCTTTCTAATCTCAGATGTAGTTCCTGTCTCAAGAATCAAACCATTTTTTATTGCAACAGCTCCATTCTTTATTGACCCCAGAGCTCCGGTTCCTTTGTTATCTTTTTCAAGGGTAAGAAGCTGAGAACTATTGATTATTATGGTATCTGCTGAAGTGCCGGACACTTTATCTAATAAACCAGACATCAGACATTCTTCTTTACTAAAGCAAAAAGCCGCTTATGCGTTTTAGAAACTGTATCAATAATAAGATCTGCTTCTTCCAGTATCTCTGACACAAAATCAGGATCTTTAACTTCAGGTAAATTTATCCTAACATTCAGATATGCACCTTCGGCAGCTGTATTTGCCTGACTCACTCCGACAAAAGCATCTGACAGGGCATTTTTATTACCTCTTTTAAGAACTGTTTCTGCAAGGGTAATAATTTCTCCGCATAATTTTAAAGTCTCAAGGGGAACAAGAGTCATGGTTTTTGCTGCCTCTTCAATGGCGGCAGCTCTGACAATAATTTCAGTATCACTCTTTTTAGGGAACCGCAGGGCGCTTATATAATTATTAAATGCATCTGTATCAGCCTCAACCAGGCCCAACAGCTGAACTTTGAGTTCCTGCGCCTTAATAGAAATATCTTTCATCTTTTTATTACTGCGTTCATACCCCTTTTTCCCAAAGGTCAGATTGGCAACCATAGATGTTAACCCGGCAGAAAGGGCAGCGCTTAAGGCAGAAACACTTCCGCCACCAGGGGCCATGGAATCTGAGGATAATTCATCAATAAAATTAGAGATAGTCATACTTGTAAGACTGTTTTCTTCTCCACGGATAGCGTATTCAACAACCCTCTCCTTTGGATCAAAGGAACTTGTATCATTAAGTCCCAGAGAAAGCACGGCCGTATGAATTATCTCTTTTTCGGGTATCCCTGTGTTTTTGCCCATCTTTTCAAGATAGTATTTTCCGGTATCCAGTAGGGCCTCTCTTGGAATAAGCCCAATAGCTTCACTTCCGGTAACTCTTACACCCCTCTTTACGGCCTCTTCTGAAACTATGTCAAAAGCTCTGTGCAGACCTGTTTCATGAAAGTTTGTAAGATTCATTGTAACCTGGGCATAACCATATTCATCTATGTACCAGCCCCCAGCCTGACAGTTACTTAAACGTCCTGGGACCTTTACAGCTTTTCCTTCCTTATCCCGAATAATAACGCCTTTATTATCACGCTTTGCCCGGCCTTTCTCTCTTACTGTTAAGGCAATATCGCTGGCTATTTTTTTATCTCTGGTAGAAAGATTTATATTGTATGCAAGAAGAAAATCTCTTACACCAACTGCAGTAGCTCCTGCAGAAGAATTGAAAACAGCAGAGCCGTAGTCAGGATCAAAATTACCGGATTTTATTTTCGTATCCAAAGCTTCATATTCACCTGCTCTTATATCCGGAAGTCGAACCCTCTCTGTGTTTTTTGCAGATTTTGCATACATATAAACAGGTATTTTAAGTTCATTGCCCACTCTTCCAGCAAGCTCTTCAGCAAGAGCAAGACACTCTTCTTCTGTTATACCGCTTAAGGGGATAAAAGGAAAAACATCTGTAGCCCCCATTCGGGGATGCTCACCGGTCTGCCTGCTCATATCAATTAGTTCTGAAGCCTTTTTAATCCCCCTGAAACCGGCTTCTACAATTATATCTGCTTCTCCTGCAAAGGTAACAACTGTTCTGTTTGTGTCATATCCCATATCAACATTAAGGAGTTTTATTCCTTCCACAGATGAGATTGCACCTGCTATAGCATCAATTACAGACTTGTCCCTTCCCTCACTAAAATTAGGCACACACTCAACAAGTTTTTTCATGTCCTGCTCCTTTCTACTTTATACTCTTTGTTTCACTTTCAATCTGCCTGATAAAATCTCTCTCTACCCGGGTAATTCTGTCTTTTATTCTATCTTTATAAAGATTATACTCTTTATGTGCTTTTTCGACAGCTTTTTCATGGCTGATTTTACCATTATGATTTAGTATCTCCTTTCCGGTCATTGCTAAAAAGGAATAAACACCACGATAGGATTTCACTCTATATCCCACGGAGATAATCTGTTTATCAATACCGTTTTCAGTCAAATATTATTCCTGATTCTTTTCTTTGCCCGCCATGGATTTTGTGCAATTCGAAGAGCACCAATGGCATCCTGGGGTAGAGTGCAACGGAACCAGGTATTTGCTGTTATAGGATTTTATTGCGCCTTATTGATAAGAATTCCTTGATATATATTCCAATGCCGCATGAGTAAGAAATCCTGATCTGGTTTCTCCCTCATCTTTAGCATATGTATCAATTTTTGTTAGCAATCTTTCAGGAATAGTAATATTAACACGTTTAATATTTTCTGAAAGTTTTGATGTATCAATATCACATAGAGCCCAAATATATCCCCTGTTTTTGTGTTTTTGTTTGAGTGTTTCTATTGAAGACCTGGTAGGGATAGTATCATTATCCATAAACATCCCTTCAATATGAGTAAGTATAGCTTCCTGGGCATTAGCAATAGCTTCGTCAATTGTTGGGCCTGCAGAAAAACATCCTGGCAAATCTGGTACTGTTACTCCATAATCAGATGAGGAGTCTTTTTCAATAAAAATTGCGTATCTCATATAAAATCCCTCCAGTTTAATCCAGCTTGTTTAAAAATACTTTTTGTAGTCCCTTTTGGTAAGTCTGACTTAGGGTGTGGAATAGTAACCTTTCCAGCCTTCTCAGAGTGTTTAAACTGATGATGGGAACCTCTTATATTGTGTAAAACCCAACCATCTTTTTTAAGGATTTTAATAATTTCAGAGCTTCTCATAGATAAATTATACACACGGTGTGTTATTATGTCAAATGTTTAGCAATAATTACCTATAACTAATAAATATCATCCTATTCGCCCCTATCCAGGGGAACGCCCGGAATAGAAGGGTGCTAAACCATCCCGGGAATATTGACCTTCTTTTTCCTGGCAAAATCTATGGCCTCAGGATAACCGGCATCTACATGTCTGAAAATACCGAAACTTGGATCGGAGTTTAGGACCCTTTCCAGCCTTACAGCCTTTTCATCAGTTCCTGTAGCAACAATCACCTGTCCGGCATGGGTTGCTTTTCCTATACCCACACCACCACCGTTATGGATCGATACCCAGTCGGCACCGGAAGCAACTGAAGACATGGCATTTAACAGAGGCCAGTCGGCTATTGCATCACTGCCGTCACGCATATCCTCAGTTTCCCTATTGGGAGATGCTACTGAACCACAGTCGAGATGGTCCCGTCCAATAACAATAGGGGCTTCAAGCTCTCCGCTTTTTACCATATCATTCATGCGCATGGCAAACTCTGCACGTTCTCCAAGACCAAGCCAGCAGATTCTATTGGGCAGACCCTGAGCAGGGACCTTCTCTCTGGCCAGGTTAATCCAGCGGGTAAGAATTTCATCGTGAGGAAATAACTTAAGACAAGATCATCCAGTTTTGATATATCACTCTCTTTCCCGGAAAGAGCTGCCCATCTGAAAGGGCCACGGCCTTCACAAAATAAAGGACGTATGTATGCAGGTACAAATCCGGGATACAGGAATTTGCCCTTATTGTCCCTTACCTTTAGTCCGCCCAGTTCTGCCTGCCCCCGAAGGTTATTACCATAATCAAAGGCAACTGCTCCCTGTTTCTGCATGTCAATAATAGCCTGGGTATGTAAAACTATTGCCTGGCGAGCACGTTTCCTATAGTCTTCCGGATTAGTTTTTTTCAGGGACCTCATTTCTGTCAGATCACCAATTGCAGCATAGTCAAGAAGATCGTGGCTGGAAGTCTGATCGGTTACAACATCAGGAATAATACCCCTTTTTACAAGTTCAGGAAAAACAACTGCCGTATTCCCAACAAGGGCAATTGAAAGAGTCTCACCCTTGTGTTTTGCTTCCTCCATCCAGCTTACAGCTTCATCAAGACTACTGGTCAACCTGTCACAGTAACCCTCATTAACCTTAAGTGCAGCTCGTTTGGGATCTGCCTCAACAACAATTGCAATACCTTCAGCCATGGTAATGGCAAGAGGCTGGGCACCGCTCATCCCGCCAAGTCCCCCGCTTAACACAAACTTTCCTCTAAGGCTTCCCCCAAAATGCATATCGGCCAATGAAGCCAGGGTCTGGTATGTTCCCTGAAGGATCCCCTGAGTTCCAATATATATCCAGCTTCCAGCGGTCATCTGACCATACATGGTAAGCCCCATTGCATCGTACTTGTCGAAGTTATCCTGAGTTGACCATGCCGGAACAATATTGCTGTTTGCAATAAGAACTCTGGGACTATGCTCATGGGTTTTAAGGACCCCCACAGCCTTCCCGGACTGGACCATAAGTGTTTCATCTACAGCAAGGTCCTGTAGTGCTTTATGAATTTTATTATATTCTCTCCAGTTTCTCGCTGCTCTTCCGGCGCCGCCGTAAACAATTAATTCATCCGGTATAAGTGCTACCTCCGGATCAAGGTTATTTCCAAGCATACGTAATGCTGCCTCAGCCTCCCAGGTTTTTGCCCGCAGGGCTGTTCCTCTGGCTGCTCTTATAGGTTTATCTGGTTTTTCTTCCATGTACATTGGTCGTTGATTCATTTTGTATCTCCTTCGATGAAAGCATTCTAGGCTCCCCCTTCTAATTTGTAAAGAATAACTTTTAAAATATTATCAAACTTGCTTTTCCATATAAGAATACCTATAATTAAGGACATGAAGAAAGCTTTACAAAAATTACTTTATATTCTAATTATTATCCTTCCTATTATAATCGGTTTATTTCTTATCTTCG
Source organism: Spirochaetaceae bacterium (assembly GCA_030643345.1). Classification (GTDB taxonomy): domain Bacteria; phylum Spirochaetota; class Spirochaetia; order B11-G9; family B11-G9; genus JAJRQE01. Next base: position 2,179 of record DAOWMA010000030.1, on the reverse strand, counting down.
ATGCCCAATCCAAATATAAAATAATGACTAATCATGTATATTCTGATAGATCATTAAGCCTATCAATGCAGGTAAATTCAGGACTACATCATTTTGAAGATATTTCAAAATTGATTTCCAATAATATTATCCAATCATCTGATATAATCAATATTTTTGCAAAAGGCGTTGAGTCGAAAACTGTAGATAAAAAGGATTATTACAGAAAATTACTATTTGAAAAACTCAAAGGAGTTTATTACTGTTCATTACAATATGGTATTAAGCAAATTCATTTTCATTCAAAAGAAAACATCTCATTTTTACGAATGCATAGGCCGGATAAATATGGTGATGATCTGACAGATATCCGGGCAACGATTGCAAGTGCCAACCTGTTAAAGCAAACCATTTCAGGATTTGAGGAAGGTAGAATTTTTAACGGTTTCAGGTACGTTTACCCTATATCCTATGATGGTAAACACATTGGTACTGTTGAGGTAAGTCTCTCTGCAAATGCATTTATAGATTACATGAACGAGATGTATCAAGGTAATTACAGATTTATTTTACTTAAAGAGGTTGTGGAAAAGAAAGTTTTTGCATCCGAGTTATCAAACTATCAGCAATCCACAATATCAGATAGGTTTTATGAAGAAAACAACTTCTATTCCAACATTCTCTCTACAGATTCTTTATTTACCAAAGTAGAAATTGATAGCGTAAATTCAATTTTTTCGGAGCTATTGGAAGATCGATTGTTGGATTTTGATAATTTCAGTATCAGTCAAAATTATCAAAATGAAGTGATATTAGCCTCCTTTAAACCAATATTAAATCTCGAAAATATTCCTGTTGGGTATTTTATTTCTTATCAAACCTCGGAGGAACTTAAGATAATCAATCAATCATATAAAAATGATTTAATAATAATTATCATACTGACAATGGGGTTATTTTTTACAATACTTCTATTGAGCATTAGTTTAAAAAAAATTTCTATTACAAAAAACCTTCTTGAAAAAGCCCTTACTACACAGGAGAGATTCATTGCTAATATCAGTCATGAATTAAGAACTCCTCTAAATGGTATTCTGGGGTTTACAAATATTCTTTCAAATAGAACATATGATGAAGAGAAACGAAACTATCTGGAAATGATTAAAGAATCAGCAGAAACTCTTCTTTCAATTATTAATGAAATACTTGAATGGGCAAAATTCAAAAAAACAGAAATTACAATTATTAACTCTTCAGTTGATATAAGAAAACTAACAAACGGAATTATCAATACTTTTGGACCATCAAGTGCAACTAACAATACAATAATAAGTCTGGAAATAGATGAAGCTATTCCTAAATGGATTAAAACCGATTCACAGCGATATAAGCAAATACTAACAAACCTGATTGGGAATGCTGTTAAATTTACAGAAAAAGGAAAGATTGAAGTCTTTTTAAAAATTCCCGGAGACAAAATATCCAATACCAACTTCTTTAATATTATTATCAAAGACAACGGTATTGGCATACCCGAAGGAAAAATTGATACCATTTTTAATGAATTTGATCAGGGAGAATCTTCTATAGCACGAAAGTACAGTGGTACAGGCCTGGGATTACCAATAACAAAAAAAATTATTGATCGTTTTGGTGGGAGCATATCTGTAAAAAGCAGGAACGGTTCTGGAAGCGAATTCACAGTCCTCCTGCCTCTTTTAGAAGCTGAAAGCATACCTGAAATACTAACAGAAGATAAAGCAAAAATGATTTTTCCTGATGTTAAAATTCTGGCTGCTGATGATAACAGAATCAATATAATGCTATTAAAAACTATTCTAAATGATTTTGGCATAGATGGAACCTACGTGGATGATGGAGAAGAAGCACTGCAAAAAGCATACAAGGAAAGATATGATCTTGTTTTTCTGGACATCCAGATGCCAAAGCTCACTGGAACAGAAGTTACTGTAAAATTACGGGATTTCGAGAAAGGGACTGAGAAGAAACCAGTACCAATAATAGCACTAACTGCAGAAGTAATGCCGGATAAAGTTGAATCTTTTAAGACATATGGGATGAACGATGTTATAATCAAACCATTTTCACAAATAGATATTGGAAATATTCTTCAAAAATATCTTCCTGAAAAAAAAGTAATCTGCAATGACTCATTACAGAAGAAACCATTACCTGTTTT
>DAOWMA010000265.1 GCA_030643345.1 Spirochaetaceae bacterium | reverse complement strand
TTGTTAACGGTGTGGAATATGATATTGCAGTAAAAGAAGGACTAAGTGTAAAACCTGTTAAAACTGCAACAAAAACAGCACCTTCCCAGACAGCCCAGGTCAAAACTTTATCTGCAATAACAGCTCCTGCAGCTGCTCCGGTTCCTGGAGGAAAAAAGATTATTGAAGCACCTCTTCCAGGTCTTATTCTTAAAATTGTAAAAAATGTTGGGGACAGAGTAGAAGAAGATGATGTTATTATGATAGTAGAATCCATGAAAATGGAAACTGAAATAAATGCACCGTCAGCCGGAACAATCGCTGAACTTCCGTTAAAGGAAAACAGCCAGATTGTAGCCGGTGATACCCTTGCCGTAATAACAGCAGATGCTGCTCCTGGAGCAAAAAGCACACCTGCTCTTAAAGCAGCGGCCCCAATGGCATCTCCTGTAGTTAAAACTGCTCCAAAGACTGTAAAACCAATAAAAACACTGGGAACTCCAGCACCTGTAAAGACAGCTCCTTCACCTTCGGTATCATCAGGAAGTAATCAGGTAGTTGTAGAAGCACCACTTCCAGGTCTTGTTCTTAAGATGATAAAAAATATAGGTGATCCTATAGAAGAAGATGAAGTAATAATGGTTGTAGAATCCATGAAAATGGAAACTGAAATAAATTCCACCGCTACAGGAACTATAACGGATATTCCTGTTAAAGAAGGTGATCAAATTATTGCAGGCGATAAGCTTGCAGTGATTAATTAGGAGATTTTGTATGAATATATTTGACTCCTTATTAGCTTTCTGGAGCCAGACAGGTTTAATGAACTTTACATGGCAGCAGGCAGTTATGATCCTTGTAGGACTTTTATTAATCTATCTTGCAATAAAACGCGGGTTTGAACCCCTCCTGCTTCTACCAATAGGCTTTGGAGCAATTCTGGCAAATATTCCTGTAGCCCACATTGCAGGGGTGGATGGATTTCTTGGAATAATATCAAACTTCGGTATTTCAAACGGATTATTTCCACTGCTGATTTTTATGGGTGTTGGTGCAATGACTGATTTCGGTCCCTTAATTGCACATCCCAAAACAGCTCTTTTGGGTGCCGCTGCACAGTTTGGTATTTTTACTACACTTCTGGGTGCTCTGGCACTTTCAAAATATGCGGGTTTTGACTTTAATCTTTCCGATGCCGCTTCAATAGGAATTATTGGTGGCGCAGATGGTCCAACAGCAATATTTGTGGCAAGAAAACTCTCTCCGGATCTGTTAGGTGCAATCGCAGTAGCTGCCTATTCATACATGGCTCTGGTACCATTAATACAGCCCCCAATAATGAGATTATTCACAACTGAGCACGAACGTAAAATAAAAATGGAACAGCTAAGGCATGTAACCAAAGCGGAAAAAATTGTATTCCCTTTGATAGTTCTGGGAATCTGTATAGTTCTCCTACCTGAAGCGACACCACTGATTGGTGCTCTTATGTTTGGAAACCTTGCAAAAGAGAGTACTGTTGTTGACCGTTTATCAAACACAATGCAGAATTCACTAATGAACATCGTAACAATAATGCTGGGTCTCGCTGTTGGTTCAAAACTTGCTGCAGAAAAATTTCTCAGAATTGAAACACTGGGTATTCTGGTACTTGGAATGATTGCGTTTTCCATTGGAACAATGAGTGGCATTCTTATTGCTAAACTTATGAATGCTCTTTCAAAAAAACATCCTATTAACCCGCTGATCGGTGCTGCAGGTGTTTCCGCTGTTCCAATGGCGGCAAGAGTGGCAAACAAGGTCGGACAGGAAGCCAATAAACATAACTACCTTCTTATGCATGCAATGGGACCAAATGTGTCCGGTGTAATAGGATCAGCAGTAGCTGCCGGTGTTCTTATGGCAGTAGTGCCTATGTTTGGATAAGGGATAATGAAAAATTAAAAGTGAAAAAAGAATAATGGGGGAGTCTTTACAGGCTCCCTTTTTATTTTAATGGTCATGATCACTATCTTCATGATGATGATCCCAGTACTCAATTTCCCAGTCCTCGGCCATCTTTACATCAAGAATCTCTGCCTGGACCCTTAGAGTTTCTCCTGCAAGCGGATGATTTTTATCTATAAGGACCTTATCTCCCCGCAGTTCAATAATTGTAATAATACTTTCTCCATCATCATCCTCAACATCAAACTCCATTCCCACTTCCAGAGATGCTTTTTCAGGAAAGGTATTTTTATCAATCTCAAAAACCATTTCTTCTGACCTGATACCGAATCCATCTTCCGGGGGAACAACAATATCTATGCTGGCACCTTTTTCCAAACCCGACAGAGCTTTCTCTACTCCAGGAAGCATCTCCCCTATTCCATGAAGATATTCATATTCTCCATCCTCTTTAGAACTTTCCAGAATCTCCCCGGAATGATCCAACAATGAATATTCCAGTGTAACTATTGTATTATCACCAACCTTCATGCAACCTTTACCCTTATATCTGCTCAGCAGAATGCTGCTCATTTGCTCTGACAATCTTCCTTGCAAGTAATTTTGAAAGAAAAATACCATAATGAGGATACCGTTTCATTACCTGAACAAAAGATTTTCTGGAAATTTTTATTAACTTACCCTGTTCTTCCGCTCGAACAGCCGCACTTCTTCTATTATTGAGAAGAAAGGCCATTTCACCCATAAAAAGATCTGCAGGACTTAGAGATCCTACAACCTTGTTATTGAGAAAAACCTTATATCGTCCGCTGGCAATGTAATACAGAAAATTACCCTTTTCACCTTCCTGGAATACAATATCACCCTTGGCAGGATATATTACTTCTTCACCGGAAAACCCCTCTGGTGTTTTTCTAATTACAGATTCATCATGCTTCACAGTAATTTTTACCTGATTTCCAATATCATTATATTCTATAGATTCTGAAAAAGCCTCAGCCATAATTATTCCACGCCCATGCTGGGATAAAGGATCATCATCCTTTATTTTTTCCTTAACTATCGATACATCAAAACCATCACCTTCATCACGGATACTGAAAATAGTCCTTTCCTGTGATGAATCCCATTCAAAATGGACTCTTTTTGCAGCGATAACCGGATCATTACACTTCTCTGCAACTATATCTATAACACTCATACCACTATGAAGAGCCGTAGTTTTTTCGTCATAACTAATACCGCAATGACCGTGCTCGATACTATTTACAATTAGTTCCGAAAGAGCCAATTGAAGATGCATTTTATTTTCTGATTTTAGATATCCTCTTTGGACAAGATCTGTAACTGCTATACCTGAGTATATGGATACTGCAAGGATATCATTATCAATGGAAAAAGAACCGGTGGAATGCTCCATAAAATGGCTTGTTAGCTCTTTTTGATAGATTAACTGCCAGTTTTCAGCGATAATTTTAACACTTTTAACTATATGGCTTGCAATTCTGGAATAATCAAGCATAACAAGAACATTAAGGTCCTTCATCTCCTCCATTAATTCCTGTTCATTCTGTGTCGTACTATTGTACAGACCTATTATCCCAAAACTATGGAGCCACGAATCCTTACGAACCTGTTCTGCCATATATTTGTAGGAGATCTTAGGATCACCATAATTAAGTATTACCACTTCAGGAAGATCAAAATTCAAGGATTCCAGGATTCTCCTTTCATTGGCCATCATAACAATTGGGAAGTCAAAACATCTATCCTTTCTAAAAGCTGTTTCAATTTTATCTTTTATTTTTTTATCTGAATTAACAAGTACAATAGATCCCATAACATTTTCTCCAAAAAAAGCCGAACCTTCTTCTAGGTTCGGCTAATTTTACTTAAATCAGTAGGATTAATTCATCCTTTCTACTTATCCAGATATTTTGCAACAAAGGCCTCAGCATTTTGTATTGAACCTCCGGCTGCTCCCTTAACAACATTATTAACAAGGAGAGCAAATCCAATTCTGTTTCCCTGTTTTTTTAATCTACCTGTAAATACAGTCATTCCGTC
>DAOWMA010000229.1 GCA_030643345.1 Spirochaetaceae bacterium | reverse complement strand
TTCCAGGAAGCTTTCCTGAAGAAGAGAAGGGGTGTCCTTTAATATTTCCTCAGATTGACTGGTGTTTTCAACAAATACCTTGCGTTTATCACCGGAGCTTCTTTCTCTTTTTAAATAACCCCGACTTTCCAGTCGTTGTACAATATTTGTAACTGTTGCATTGCTGAGGGACGCATTACGGGCAAGCTGCCCAATAGATATGCTTTTATTTTTCGATACTTCGTTTATTATATAAAGCTGAGGTCCGGTAAGGTGAAAAACTTTTTCCAGTTTTCTGGAATGCAAATCCACTGCCCGAATAATCCGTCTTAGACTGATAAGTATTTCATTACTGATATCAATATTTTCCAACTTAAATCTCCCCGGGAGTAAATTGTATAGAATATGTAAATAATATAGCCGTAAAATCTCTTAAAAAGCAATAGATATTATATGTAATATATTTAGAATTATAAATAAAAATATATTAGAATACTAAATATATTTAAAGTAAAATCCAATATATAACAGGTTTATTAATTGTAATAGGTCTTGAATGCAATAATATCACCTATACAAGGAATAAGCCTATGGAGTTTAGATATTAGAGTTTATATCAGGGTCTTGAAATAAGTTAGAGTTGTAAGTATAATGTTTTTAATACTTTTAATACACAAATGACTCTGCTTGAAAAAGGTAAATTCACTGCTTCTGAGTGTTCTCTACTAAGTATTGAATGATCAATTTATAGTGAAAGATTAGTTTTTACAGGGGAGTCATAAATAACATTCTGACTAAGGGAGTAAGATATGAAAAAAATTAAAGTTATTTTTATGGCATTTCTGTTTATCCTGCCATCTGTAACTCTGTTTGCAGGTGGACAGAAGGACGCTGAAGGAACAAAGCAGGAAGCTGAAGGGAAGATGATTATAAGGATTGCAGATCAGGTACCCAACCTTATAACGCCGGGTATATGGGATGGTCAGGTTTTATCTTTGAATTCCTCCATCTATGATTACCTGATTGAGATGGATGCTGAAACAGGAAAGTTATTACCGGCTCTTGCAACAGAATGGAGCAGTGAAGATGGAAAGGTGTGGACTTTTAAGCTCCGTAAAGGTGTTACATTCCATGATGGAACAGCTTTTACTTCAGAAGATGTAAAATATACAATTGAAATAACACAGGACCCGGATATGGGTCATTTAAAAAAAGAAGATTTTGCCGTTGTAGAGAGTATAAGCACACCGGATGATTTTACTGTCATTATTAATTTAAAAGAAGTTTTACCTACATTTATGTATCAGATGACAGATTATCATATGGCTATGCTTTCTTCGGAGTATGATTATGATAAACTGGGAGAATCAGCACCAATGGGGACCGGTCCATTTATGCTTAAAAAGCTTATTCCAAAAGAATCTGCTTTACTGGTGAAAAATCCTGATTACTGGCAGCCGGGACTTCCGAAAGCTGATGAATTAAGGATATACTTTGTTCCTGATATTGATGCGAGTGTTTCAATGCTCGAAGCTGGAGATGTTGATATCGTACCGCAGATATCTCCGATTATTAAAAAAAGGCTTGAAGCTTTTGAGGGGTACCGCGTTGTTTCTCCTTACCAGGAACACAGATATATCGCCATGGCTGCAGACAGAGGACCCTTTGACAACAACAATGTGCGGTTGGCATTGAAATACTGTATGGATCCCGAAATACTGGGAAAGGCCTGTCAGGGTACCTTTGGAAAAGATATATTTTACAATGAATCACCTCTGCTGAATATGCATGAACAGTATAAGGACATACCTTTCAGAGGGAGGAATATCGGAAAAGCCAAAGAGCTTCTTGTAAAAGCAGGGTATCCGGACGGCTTAACTGTGAAATTATATTACGCTTCTGATCATCCCTATGGAAATGAAATTGCCCAGACTTTAAAAGAACTTGCAGCACCCGCTGGATTTAATCTGGACCTTAAGGGGTTTCCCAGGGACATCTATCTTTCCCAGTACTGGATGAACGGGCCTCTGCTTCTTACAGGATGGGGTGGACGGACCGATCCTTCAATGATGCTTATGCTGGCATATTACTCAAAAGGTCCATGGAATGAGTCTCATATGAATGATCCGGAAGTTGATAATATTATTACTTTAATAAAGGGTGAAGTTGATGATGCACAAAGGCAGAAATATTATGATAAACTTCAGGATGTGTTTTTCGAACGTGGTACTGTTATTAATCTTCAGGTCCCCTATCTGGTTGCTTTAAGTGATACAGTGCAGGATTACCGTCAGCCGGTAACAATGATTACCCAGTTAAAGTATGCTTACTTAAAATAGAATAACGAATGAATTTTTTTAAAAGGTTTTTAAAGCAGCTGGGGTTTATGATAATGACCCTGGCTGTTATGTCTTTTCTTATTTTTCTTCTTGTAGAGATTATGCCGGGAGATGCTGCTCAGACTGTTCTGGGACAGAGTGCTACACCGGAATCCCTTGCAGCACTTCGGGAATCAATGGGACTTGATGACCCGATGCCTATACGTTATGGACGTTGGGCGGGCGCTTTTATCCATGGAGATCTTGGAGAATCACTTTATATGAGGGGTGTGCAGATAAATACCGTTTTCTGGCGAAAGGTAGGGCATTCAGTTATTCTTGCACTGACTGCACTTGTTTTTTATGTTCCCCTGTCACTGTTTTTAGGTGTTCTTGCCGGAGTGAGAGCAGGAAAATTAACAGATTCGATAATCTCCTTTTTCGGGCTGGCTACAATGGCCCTTCCTGAATTCGTATCGGGTATTATTCTTATTACTATTTTTGCTATTAAAATACCGCTTTTACCTATCACCAGCATAATTCCGATCGGAGAGACACTATGGGGAAACCTGAATATTCTTGTTTTACCTGCTTTATCAATAACACTTGTAATGTTTGGCTATGTTTCCCGTATGCAGCGTTCGTCGATGATAACTGTAATGAATTCCGACTATATCAGGGCTGCTGTTCTTAAAGGCATGCCCCGCGGATACGTTATCTTTCGACATGCTCTTAAGAATGCTCTTCTTCCGACAATTACCATAATTGGTATGAACATGGGATGGCTTTTTGGGGGTCTGATAGTTGTGGAAACTCTTTTCGGTTTTCCTGGACTTGGTTCTCTGACTTTGTCTGCCATAAAAACCAGAGATGTCCCGCTGCTTGAAGCCAGTGTTCTTTTTATTACTTTTATTTTTGTTGTTTCCACTTTTATTACAGATATGATGTATGCCTTTCTGAACCCTCGTATCCGTTTTAAAGGAGGGGATGTTTGAAAACTATGTTTCTCCTGTTAAGAAAGAACCCCCTTGCTGTTTTAGGAATTGTAATACTTTTTATGTGGATTTTTGCTGCACTTTTTGGCCCTTTGCTTCTTCCTTATAACTACTCAGAGATGGATATGGACCATCAGATGAGTTCGCCCGGAGAGTATAATCACCTACTGGGAACTGATGCTCTTGGACGGGATATTTTTGCAAGAATAATATATGGAAGCCGGTCTATATTAACAGTTGCACTAATGACGAGTCTTTTTTCTTCTATAGCAGGCATACTTATCGGATTTACTTCCGGTTATTTTGGAGGACTGATTGATACAGTCTTTCTTCGAATAATGGATATAGTAATGGCCATACCCCCCCTTGTTCTGGCAATGGTTGTATTGGGTATTCTTGGAGATTCCACCATTTTCAGTCTTACAATAATAGTTTCAATAGCCTATACACCTGCCACGGCCAGAGTTGCCCGGGGTGCGTTGTTAAGTTGTAAAGGCAATGAATATGTTGATGCCGCCCGGATTAGGGGTGAATCCCATTTTTTTATTATGTTTGTGGAAATACTGCCGAATACAATTGGTCCGGTTATTGTTGAGATTACAGCACGTTTTGCATATTCAATAATGATGATAGCCTCTTTAGGCTTCCTCGGAGTTGGTCTCCAGCCGCCTACTCCTGACTGGGGGATGATGGTAATTGAAAATAAGTCAATAATACGGGCAGCTTCATGGACTGTTCTTTATCCTTCTATGGCTATAGCATCGCTTGTTATCGCAGTATCACTATTTTCCGATTTTATTAGCAAGGTAATGATTCATGAAAAATAAACCCATACTTGAAATAAAGAACCTGGATGTTGTATATAAAACTTTAACGGATGAGATTGTAGCCCTTAAAGATATAAATCTTCAAGTGGGGGAAAGGGAATCACTTGGGATAATTGGTGAATCGGGATGCGGTAAGAGTACTCTTTTTTATACAATTATGGATTATCTGCCGTCCAGCGGAAAGAGTACGGGAGAGGTTCTTTTTAAAGGTGAAAACCTTCTGGAAAAAAGTCAAAAGGAGATGATGGAATATCGTGGAAATCGAATAGCAATGGTGTATCAGAACCCATATTCATCATTGAATCCATCACTGACTATAGGATACCAGCTGGATGAAG
>DAOWMA010000257.1 GCA_030643345.1 Spirochaetaceae bacterium | reverse complement strand
ACCGTGCCCCAACACTTGTATTCTATCCTACATTAATGTAGGGTATAAACAATATGATAGAACCGCAAAGCCGAATCCATTACCGACGGAAAATACAGGAACTCAGTCTTCTATACGATATTAGTCAATTATTGGACAGAAGTCTCGACCTGAATCAGATAATACAACCGGTATTGGCAGCTCTCTCGGAAAAACTTGGTCTACTTCGCAGTACAGTAACTCTATTCAACAGACAATCAGAGAAAATACAGATTGAAGCTGCCCACGGATTAACAACAAAAGAAAAGGAAAGAGGTGAATACCAGCTAGGGGAAGGTATAATAGGCAAGGTAATTGAGACAGGTAAACCTGTACTGGTTCCAAGCATCACTGATAGTCCCGACTTTTTAGACAGAACTAAAACAAAAGAGAAACATACCAGAGGTAAGTTAGCGTTTATCTGCATACCCATTAAAATCGAAAACCAAACAATCGGTGCGCTGAGTGGTGACAGACAATCAACAGACCCGAAAGAGCTGGATGAGGATATGAAACTTCTCTCCATAATAGGTTCAATGATCGCAGGAGCAGTAAAAATCAGGAGAAAAGTTCAGGAGGAACAGGAAAAACAGCACACACTAACAAAGGAGTTCAAACCTCCACATATAATCGGTAACTCAAATGCCATGGTGGAGGTATATAAACTTATAAAACAAGTAGCCCCCAGTGATGCAACAGTTCTTATAAGAGGAGAAAGCGGCACAGGGAAGGAACTTATTGCCCAGGCAATCCATAGAAACAGCCTTCGCAATAATAAACCCTTTATTAAGGTAAACTGTGCAGCTCTTCCGGAAACAATCATAGAAAGTGAACTTTTCGGTCATGAAAAGGGAGCATTTACCAGTGCTGTAGCTAAAAGAATTGGAAGATTTGAGATGGCCGATAACGGCACAATTTTTCTGGATGAAATAGGCGATCTTACCCCTGCTACACAGGTAAAACTTCTTCGGGTCCTGCAGGAAAAAGAGTTTGAAAGGGTTGGAGGTTCAACTACCATCAGTATCAATGTCAGAATAATAGCAGCTACAAACCGTCCACTTGAAGATCTTATGAAAAAGAACCTTTTTAGAGAGGACCTATACTATCGTCTGAATGTATTCCCGATACACCTGCCCCTGCTCAGGGACCGACGCAGTGATATCATGCTGCTGGCAGATCACTTTACTGAAAAATACGGGAAATTATCCGGAAAACCAATAAAACGTATATCCACCCCTGCAATAGAACTATTTATGAGCTACCATTGGCCGGGAAATATTCGGGAACTTGAGAACTGTATAGAAAGAGCTGTTCTGTTAAGCTCAGATGGGGTAATCCACGGCCATCACCTTCCGCCAAGTCTTCAGAGCGCTGAATCTACAGGAACGGGGCTCCATGAAACCCTTAAGGCAGCAGTTAATAAACTCGAAAAGGAGCTTATCTTCGACGCTCTTAAATCATCCAGGGGGAATAGAGCAAAAGCATCCCGGCAGCTAGGACTTTCAGAAAGACAGATTGGACTCAGGGTAGATAAATTCAACATAGATACAAAACAATTTACTACATAAATGTAGGATTACCATATATTTCATACATAAACGTAGGCTTAATATCATGCAGAACAGGCAAGACATGCCTTACCTCAACCTGGCACACTATTTGCTACAGTACAGACAGGGCATGCCCTGTCTCAACGATAGAGATTATATCCTAACGATAGAGATTTTATCTCAACGATAGAGATTTTGCCTAAACTATAATACTACAGGAGCACGTCAACGTGAATATCACCGATTTTACAAAAACCCCCGTAAGAGAAATATATGGAATAAACTCTTTTGGCGACGCAGTAATGAGAGAGAGACTTCCAAAGTCAATATATAAGGAACTAAAACTCGTCCAGGACGGTAGGAACAGCCTATCCCTGGAAATTGCTGAAGTAGTTGCAAATGCAATGAAAGACTGGGCATTGGAAAGAGGTGCAACACACTTTACCCACTGGTTTCAGCCCCTGACAGGTTTAACAGCAGAAAAACATGATTCATTTATTTCTCCTACTGCTGACGGCAGAGTAATAATGGAATTCTCAGGAAAAGAACTTATTCAGGGAGAACCTGACGCATCATCGTTTCCCAGCGGCGGTCTAAGAGCAACATTTGAAGCAAGAGGCTATACAGCATGGGACACTGCTTCTCCGGCATTTCTTAAAGAGGATAATTCCGGAGGCGTGACCCTTTGTATACCGACAGCATTTATTTCATATACAGGAGAAGCTCTGGATATGAAAGTGCCTCTCCTGCGTTCTATGGAAGCTATTAACAAACAGGCCCTTCGTGTATTAAAAATACTTGGAATGGATGTAAACAAGGTAACAACATCCGTGGGACCTGAACAGGAATACTTTCTTGTAGACAAAGAATTTTATGACAAACGACCGGACCTTATGCTGACCGGAAGAACTGTTATAGGTTCAAAACCATCAAAGGGTCAGGAAATGGATGACCATTACTTTGGGGCCATTAAATCAAGAGCTGCAGCGTTCATGAGTGAATTAAACCTTGAACTCTGGAAACTTGGTATAGCTTCAAAAACCCAGCACAATGAGGTGGCCCCAAATCAGTTTGAAATCGCCCCTATTTATGATACATGCAATGTTGCCACAGATAGAAATCAGCTCCTTATGGAAACACTAAAAAAAATTGCTGCAAGACACGATCTTGTGGCCCTTCTTCATGAAAAACCATTTGCCGGAGTCAACGGATCAGGAAAGCACAACAACTGGTCTATAAGCACAGATACAGGAATTAACCTTCTGGAACCAGGGGACAACCCCATAGAAAATGCTCATTTTATTCTTTTTTTAGTGGCAATAATAAAAGCTGTTGATAAGTATGCACCTCTTTTAAGAATGTCCGCAGCAAATCCAGGTAACGATCACAGGCTCGGTGCCAACGAGGCTCCTCCTGCAATTATATCAATCTTTCTGGGAGATCAGCTTACCAGAATTCTTGAAAGTCTTTCAGGAGGGGAAAAATATACAAATGGGAATGTGGAAACAATAGAGCTTGGTGTTTCAACACTTCCAAAATTACCAAAAGATCTAACTGACAGAAACAGAACTTCTCCATTTGCTTTTACTGGAAATAAATTCGAATTCAGAATGGTACCGTCATCAATGAGCATTGCAAACCCCAACATGATCCTCAATACTGCAGTTGCTGATGTACTGGCGGAATTTGCAGATAAATTAGAGACAGCCCCCAACCCTGAAGAAAAATTAAAGGAACTGGTAGCAGAAACATACAATAAACATAAAAGAATTGTATATAACGGTAATAATTATTCGGATGAATGGGTTAAAGAAGCATCCGACCGGGGTCTGACAAATATAACAAATACAGTAGATGCTCTCTCCGAAATGTCGAAAGAATACTCAGCAGAACTCTTTTCCCGACATAATGTGCTTACAGGATATGAACTTGAATCACGACGTGACATTCATTTCGAAGCATATAGTAAGCAGATCAATATTGAAGCATCTATAATGATAGAACTTACAAAAAAACAGGTATTTTCAGCAGCCGGTAGATATATAAATCAGTTAAGCAGTACAATTTCAGGTCTGAAAGAATCCGGTATCACCAATAATACTGCTTATAAAAAAATGCTTGATACGGTTGCGAAAAATTCAAACCTGCTCTATGAAAATATAATTACTCTTGAAACTCTTCTGTCAGAAGCTTTAGCAATAGACACTGGGGCCATGGATCAGGCAGTAGCATACAGAAAAAAGGTATTCCCCCAGATGACAAATGTGAGAACAGCATCAGATACCCTGGAAACACTTATTCCCTGTGAAATGTGGCCTATTCCTACATATCTGGATCTGTTGTTTCGGTTGTAATATATTTATTATAAAATTCCGGGCGTGCCCCCGGGAACCGGTCATCGAGTAATTGCCGGACTTCGTTACAAATCTTCTGGTTAATATACTAACCGGCAATTGTATCGAGATGCCCGGGGTCCGGCTCTGCGGGGGTT
>DAOWMA010000279.1 GCA_030643345.1 Spirochaetaceae bacterium | reverse complement strand
CTGTAATCTATCACCTAAAAGATAACCCTGAAGATATAGAGAAGATAAATACTCTTTTTACAACAGCGAAAGAAAAGGGTTTTGAAAAAGCAAGTAGTGAAATAGAAGAAGCGATTGGGTTGATAAAATCATCAGGAGCTCTGGAATCAGCAAAAAACAGAGCACAAACACTGCTGAATCTATCTGCCAAAACAATTTTAGATCAGTTTGGGAAATCGGAGGCTGCAGAACTTATTGTTTATATGATAAAGAACTTTGCCTAATAAAGCAAAAGCCTCTTATTATCATTGACCGATGGGTAAAAAAAAACTATTGTCCAGGGATGAAGAATTCAATTATAAACCGACCATTCCCCTATACCTTCTCGTCTGTGACTTTTTATCTGATTGGAATAAATATTATTTTTTATATGATAAGCTATATTTACCCCAGATCTGTTTTTTATACAGCCATGATCCCGGGACTGGTCATTCAAAAATTCTATATCTGGCAGTTTGTCACTTACATGTTTACCCATGGCGGGTTTTCGCACATACTATTCAACATGCTTGGACTCTTTTTCTTTGGAATGCAGGTTGAAAGAAGAGTAGGCAGCCATGAATTTCTCCTTTTTTACCTTCTAACCGGAACTCTGGCCGGGATTTTCTCATTTATTATTTACTATCTTACAGGTTCTTATAATGTAATTCTTCTTGGGGCTTCAGGATCAATTTTTGCAGTACTCTTTGCATTTGCAGTTTATTTTCCCAATGCAAAAATCTATATAATGGGTATATTCCCCGTAAAAGCCCCAATACTGGTTATCGGATATACAGTTATTGAACTCTTCAGCCAAATAACCAGCGCCCGTATGGGTGTTGCCCACCTTACACACCTTGCCGGTTTTGGATTTGCATATCTTTATTTTGTTATCCGACTTGGGATTAACCCAATTGAATCATTTAAGCGACACGGTTCCGGAGGCGTGTGGAGGAACTGATCTGCACTCTATGAATATTAATAATTCTAATTTTTATAAATACCAAAATAAGAATTGCTCTAAATTCAGATTCCATGTCAATTTTTTTGCTATTGCATTAATGTTATTTTTTCTCAGCCAGAATATTTTCGCCTTAAGCGGAACAGACGACTTTATAGATCTGGATCTATGGACTGAAGTTACAGAAACAATTCCAGTTATTGACGAAGATAAAAAATCATATCTGTCTGATGATGAAATCTCGACCCGTGTTCTAAAAGATGCTGCCTGGATTATTTCCGGTATGATATACGGCTTTGATATCATCTATACCCCTCTGGATCTGTCAAGAAATGTAGATGAATATCTGGAAGTTACCCCGATTGCTTCTATTCCATGGGGTGACAAAAATCTCGAGATAATTGATACATGGGCTGGTAATGGAAAGTTTTCGCTCCAGGTTCGTTACTTTATGGATGAAGCCCAGATAACAAGAATAGAACTGTGGAAAAGCAATCTCTTCCCCGATGCCGAAGGGATGGGTACCGTTTCGATATTTTCGGGACATCAGGGCAGGGTAGAATCTATTAAAACCGGCATAAAAGAAGCTCTTCGAAATTATCTCCGAAGCAGGATAACCAATAAACCCAGAGAGATTAACTGCAGAGTACTACTAACACAACCACCCTACACAATACTGGATGCAGGTGGTTACAAGTCGAAAGTAAATATCACCATAAAATTCACTGAAATAACACCCTATTCATATTACTAAACCATATGCATGATAAATCATGCGACTCCTACCCATTAGGGTTGGTTTCGTTCCGTAATTTTGCAAATTCAGGTTTAATAATATCGTATATAATTCTTATACGCTCATCATGATGGATAAAAGCCGATTTCATTGCATTCAAGGTTAATTTTTCCAGGTCCCGGAGATTAAGATTATAATGCTTTACAGCCAGAGACATCTCATTTGTTAAACTTGTATTACTCATAAGTCTGTTATCAGTGCATAGAAAAACTCTGAACCCGTTCCTATAGAAAAACTGAAATGGATGCTCATCAAAATTCTTTGTAGCTCCTGTCTGTACGTTTGAAGAAAGACAAATCTCCATTGGGATTCTTTTATCTCTTATAAAATTGGCAAGAGATCCCATTTTTTCTATCCTGTTACCCTGAACTGTAATATCCTCGATAAGTCTTGTGGCATGTCCTATTCTATGGGCCCCGCATATCTGTACTGCCTGCCATATCGATTCAATTCCAAAGGCTTCACCTGCATGGATAGTGATATTAAAGTTTCTGTTCCTTATAAACTGGAAAGCATCAATATGCTTTTTAGGTGGATGACCATTCTCATCACCAGCTATATCAAAGCCAACCACACCTCTGTCTCTAAAAGCAACTGCCAGTTCGGCAATTTCCAGAGATATTTTTACATCCTGGTCCCGCATTGCACAGAGTATTAATCCATACTTAACACCAGTATCCTTTTTACCTCTTTCCAGCCCTTTTAAAACAGACCCTACAACTGCCTCAAGATTTAAACCCTCCTGCTGATTCAGAATAGGGGCAAACCGGATCTCAGAATAAACAACATGTTCTTTGCTGTGTGTTACAAGATGCTCATATGCTATTCTCTCAAGGGCCTCTTCTGTCTGCATAACAGAGAGAGTCACACCAAAACCTTCCAGATACAAAGCCAGACTTTTTCGATCAGAGCCTCTCTGAAACCATTTTACCAGTGCATCTGCATTTGTTTCAGGCAATTCTACTTTGTATTTCTCCGCCAGATCAATAATAGTCTGGGGCAATACACTTCCATCAAGGTGATCGTGCAGTTCTACCTTTGGGATTTTCTTAATCATTTCCTGTGTTACCATGGGTGTATTCTAATACTTAAAAGTATTTATGTATATATCTTTACTTTTCGACAGTTAATCTTCAGGGCGTTTCCCGTTGTAGGGAACGGTTTAAAACCGTTCCCTACGACGGGACCTGGCTTTTCGGGGGTCCCGTCGGTTATAGGGGCGGATATGGAATCCGCCCCAACAACCGACCGCCTACGGCGCCCCTACAATCCATAACGCACAGGAACACAAAAAATGTTTTAACTGTTATCGAGTCGCACCCATTGAACATAGGACTTTTCTGTTTTCAGTAAGTAATGTTTAATTCTCATTACATTTTTCATCTGTTCCAGCAGTTTTGGTTTTCCAGTATCCATTTTCCCCTCACAAATTAATAGAGGCTATCCGGTGATCTCGTTATCTATTAATAATACTTATCATGGGATTTATTACCAATATATCAGTGCCTGAAGCATAAAATTCAGCCTCGATTCAGTGGGATTAATTTATGGGATAGCCTGGAATAGGTCTATAATGATATACTGGTAAAAATCGGTTTCTGCTTCAATATCCCGGTTCTTTTTCCATATAGCCTTTAATAATCCTGAAATAATTCAGGGCTATTAATCGCTATACAGCTAATAATCGGTATTACAACAAAAATATAGGCAATATCTGTCTATATTTCGGTATTTTTATTATTAGTATTGTTATTGAGTAGTAACTCTACTAATATACAAGAAATAATTCCTGTATATTATGAAAATAAAGTGGATATTCAACAAAAAGTCAGTATCTTACCCTTGATATCCCGCATATTTTCAGTATACTAAACAGTTGGCTCTCATTATGTAATTACTAACTAAAAAAGGAGATTAAACTTATGAAAAGGGCAGAAAACAAAGTCGTTATCGTAACAGGTGGCGCATTAGGAATCGGACGAGAAACATGTCTTTTGTT
>DAOWMA010000337.1 GCA_030643345.1 Spirochaetaceae bacterium | reverse complement strand
TTTATTCAAATTAAATCCATCTATTCTACTATAGCGACTTAACAAACGTATGGATGCAGCAAATTCCCCGGATTCTGACAATTTCAATGCCGTTCTGCGTACAAGACTATTATCAGAAAATGGATTATTCATCAGATAATTATAAGCTTCCATAGGTTGTTTATACTCAAGCCAGCCAAAAACAAGTTCCTCACTCCCATCCATCCCCGGATTAACAGGTATGGGATACCTGTTAATACTTTTATTAAACATCCATGGGAGTTCTCTGATATCGAAAATTTTAAGATAGTTTCCTGAAAGAATTCTGTAGTATAATCCGGAAGCAATTCCAAATCCGCTTTCATATGATAATGCCATAAGGCGGGTTATCTCTTTCCTGCTTATATTTATATAAGATTCCATCCCCGCACGGGCTGTAAGATAAGCATATTTTGATATAGATTCATCCGGACCTGAGACCTGTATACATCTAAAAGCTCACGAATAACTGTCCATTGTCCCTGCTGTACAAAAAAAGTTGCCAGTTCAGTCAGAACATCACTAAAATAATCCGGATCAGTCCACCTATCTACTAATAATCCAATCTGACCGGCTGCTTTTTCAGGAGAATAATGAAGCAGACTGTTATACCAGTACCAGAGCATCTTTTCATGTTTTCTTCCGGTAACAAAAGGCAGTCCCTGTATAAATAAATCAGAGGCATCTGCAAAATTGCCTTTCCGCCTTTTTAGGTATCCAGCTGTTTCATAGAGTCCTGCAATAAACTCATAAGTATAAACTTCTCCAGGTTCATAACCTGCGAGTGAAGGGAAAATAAGAAATTCTTCAATAAAAGTTAAAAATTCAAATCCTTTCCCTGAGATATTCGCAACCCTGTACATTTCATTAAAAATAACAGGGGTAAGAATAACATTATCCACAATAAACCCATTATCCAGAGTATCGATTATTGTTTCTTTCTGTAAGTTAAGAAGCTGAATCATGGTTCTGCTTGCTGGTACATACTTACGATTAAACAGTTGAATCTTAAATTCTACCAGCAAGACAGTGGAAAAAGGAAGTCCGACTTCAAATTCCTGTATATGCCTATATGCATCAACTATAAATTCTGATGCAGGATTTCGTACAAGTAATTCTCTAAAATCATCTGCCACAGAGTTATTGTCCTCATAAAGTTCGGCTAAAAAACTGTAGTACTCAATCTCCTGCGAAGATTCTATAACAGTACCGGAACTTGTTTGAGAAGCTGCATACTTACTCACTGCTGATACCAAACTCCTATAGTCTTCCATCAGGTAGTATGATTCAAGCAAGCTTTCCAAAAGAGCTGACTCCGTAAACCCATCATCCAACAGGCTGCTGCAGACCTCAGACACAATCCTATAATCTCCGGAATCTTTAAACACAAGCTCAGCAAGTGTTAAAGCAGCTTGTATGCGAATAGCATTACTTCCATATAGTGCACTATGAATTAAGTTTTCCTTGATTTTTACCTTATTCAAATTTGAATCGGATATCGCATGAAAATAGGGCAGATTATTACCGGATATATCAAAAGAATATGATGGAAAGGGAAACAGGGCTAAGACAAGAACAATACAATACTTATTTTTTAGATGGAATAAAAATTTCAGTTTCAGCAAAAATAATGTCCGGATCAGTAATACTATTCTCTTTAACAATCTGATTATATTCCCTTGGAGAGTCATAGAAAGAATAGGAGATACCCCACAAGGTATCACCCCATCGTATTCTGTACCATACTCCTGATGTATCCAGGATTTTATTACTTTCCTGTGCAGGAACTGTTGCAGCTACAACTTCCTGAGCTTCAGGAACTACTACTACAGGAGTTTTTACCGGAGCTTCCGATGCAGGTTCTTCTGTAGTTTCGGTTTTAGCTTCAAGAGCTGGTGCATTCTCACCCTGCAGACTACGAAAAATAAGATACGAAATACCGGCAATTGCTGCAATAGCTATTAACACTAAAAGAGCAATAAGAAAAGGATTACCCCCTTTTTTTTCACTGGATCCAGTTATCTCCGATCCAGGAAAAACATTACCGGTAAAATCATCCTCCGGTTCTTCAGCAATTTCAGTACCCATGGATGTTTCTATCTCACCAGTTTCCTCTTCCATGAAATCATCAGGACTGTCTTCCATAAGACTTTCATCATCTTCAGGAATATCACCAAAATCAAGATCTTCATCATCGAGAGACAATTCTTCACTATCCAGATCCAGATCATCAATATTAAGATCTTCAGATTCATCATCAAGGGAAAACTCAGGAACATCGTACATGGCAGATTCAGCAAGAGATTCCATACTTACACTTAGCGATTCAATCTGACCTGATGCAAGATCACCTGCTTCAGCATTGAGAGTTCCATCATCATCAAAGCCTATTTTAAGCTCTATTTCCGAAGACCCTTTTGGACCCTGTGTAAGATTCTCAATAAGAAGACTTCCTACATAGGAAGCATCAGACAGTTCAGGTCCTTCCCCTTTATAAAGATCTATTTGAACACTCTCCTGATCATCATTTACAGTTGTCAGTACCAAACGTTTTCTTTTAGTACTACCTTCCTCTAAAACAGGGAAATAGGAGCCGTCAGCTATTTTAATACCAATAGTAGGTTTTTCCACATTACACCTTCCTTACCTAAGATTAAAACCGTCCATATTTATTGTCAACTATTTTTTCCATATACAGCTATTTGCGCTGTACTTAAATAATCTTCCTTGACTTCAAGGCATCACACAAGCATAATAAATGTATGCAGAATAACTATATATTCCTTTTACCTATAGTTCTAGTATTACTGGCTATTATTATACTCTTCGTCATTACTTCAAAAAAACATAAGAATGATTCAAAGAAAGGTAAAAAACGGTTAAAAACTAAAAATAATTCTGCCATGCAGAAAGAAGCTAACCGAAAACTTGCACAAAATCCAAAAGATGCGGAGGCTTTAGGTACTCTTGCACAAATTTACTTTGTTGAGGGAAAATTTGATAAAGCTCTGCGAACCTATGAGATCCTGATTGATCTATGTGCTACTCAAAATGAGATAGATGAATTTGATGTCACTCTTAAATTTGCCTTAAGCGCCATGGAACTTAAAAGATTTAATGAGGCATTTAGAGCTCTTATGATATGCAGAGGTATGAAACAGGATGTATTTGAGGTTGATTATAATCTTGGTTTTCTCTTATTCAA
>DAOWMA010000378.1 GCA_030643345.1 Spirochaetaceae bacterium | reverse complement strand
CTGATCCTCCCCACCATAGTATAATCATCTTCATTACTCATTAATGGAGTTGGATATATCTCATTATCCACATCGTCCACTACCTTAATGCCGGGAGCCTTACTTAAAAGCTCCATGGCTTTTTCTCTGGTAATTTTTCTTTCAGTCTCAATATTTATCGATTCGGAATGGCCATACCATACTGGGACCCGAACACAAGTTGCATTGACTTTAATATTCTTATCCAGCATTTTATTTGTTTCATTGACCATTTTATACTCTTCTTTTGTATATCCGCCCTCCTGGAAAACATCTATATGGGGCAGACAATTGAAAGCAATCTGCTGAGTTTTATAAGCCTTAGGTTTTACAGGTTTGAAAGTTTCCAGATACTCCGTCGATTCATCAACAAGCCCGTTATATGCCAGTTTTCCGGACCCACTTACAGCCTGATAGGTGCTTACTACTACCCTTTTTATCTTTGCATAGTCATGCAGAGGTTTTAATGCAACAAGCATCTGTATGGTTGAACAGTTCGGGTTGGCTATTATCCCCTTATGCCAGTCAAGATCTTCGGGATTCACCTCGGGTATTACAAGAGGACACTCGGGATCCATTCTCCACTGGCTGCTGTTATCTACAACAACTGCTCCCCGTTTAACTGCTTCCGGAGCAAGTACTGCACTGGCATCACCACCTGCAGAAAAAATTGCAATATCAATATCTTCAAAATTTTCACCTATTGCTTCAAGAACTTTATATCCTTTACCGTTAAATTTTACCTCTTTACCCTCATTGGCGGCTATATCAAGGGGCCGGAACTCACCAACAGGGAAGTTCCTTCTTTCCAGGGTCTTGATCATTTCAGTCCCAACCATACCCATGGCACCAACTACAGCTACATTGTATTTCGCTTTCTTTCCCATCTTATTTCACCTTCCCCTCTTCAATATCTTTAATAACACCTTTTATAATCTCTATACCTTTCATTAATAGCTCTTCTGTAATAACCAGAGGAGGAAGGAGTCTTGCAACATTGTTATGATGACCACCAACTTCAATCATAACACCTCTCTGATGAGCATATTTACGTATCATTTTTGCATAATCCGAAGCAGGTTCTTTCGTTTTTTTATCTTTTACCATTTCGATAGCCAACATAAGACCTATACCCCGGGCTTCACCAACAATAGAAGATTCCCTTTCAATCTCTTTTAGGACCTTCATTGCCTTATTCCCAAGTTCCAGGGCCCGTTCCGGTACTTTATTTTCAACCATCCATTTAAGACCTGCAGCACCAGCAGCGAATGCAATCATATTGCCTCTAAAAGTACCAATAGTTTTCCCTGCAGGCCATTTATCAAACTTCTCCCTGTAGGCAATAGCTGAGATTGGAAAACCGACACCTCCCAAAGCCTTGCTTATGGTTACTATATCCGGTACTATGCCCGCATGCTCAAAGGCAAACATCTTTCCTGTTCTTCCTAATCCGGATTGGATCTCATCAACAATCATAATAATGTCATGTTTGTCACAGATCGTTCTTACCCTTTGGAGGAATATGGGGTCTGGAATAATCGTTCCACCTTCACCCTGAACACCTTCAAGAATAATTGCTGCCGGTTTTGAATAACCGGAATGAGTATCTTTCAGTACTCTTTCCAGATTATCCGCAGCCTGTTCATTTACTTTTTCATCAGGACATCCAAATGGGTTCCTGTATACATAAGGATACGGAACAAACTGTACACCCGGAACCAGTTCTCCAATTCCATCACGGTGGGCACTATCGGTAGTAAGAGCCAGAGAAACACCTGTCATACCATGATACGCACCTTCAAATGCAATTATTCCATTTCTTCCTGTATAAAACTTTGCAAGTTTTACTGCCTGTTCCACGGCATCGGAACCTGTAGGCCCTCCAAAGAAGATCCTTGAAAGTTCGTTTGGTAAAATGGACTTCATTACAGAAACCATCTCCTGCCTTGTTGATGTTGGAATATCCAGTGTGTGAGTTATTTTATCTATCTGTTTATGTGCGGCTTCCAGAACTACAGGATGACTGTGGCCTAAAGCCATTACTCCGGCTCCTCCAAACATATCTATATATATATTATCATCCTCATCTACAAGTGTTGCCCCTTTACCACTCTTGAGTGCCATAGGCATCCCCTTTGAGTAAGAAACAGCAGAACTTTCATTTTTATTCTGATAATCCAATATCTTTTTTGAAGCCGGTCCCGGAGGAACAACCTTTATATCAGGCGCATCCTTTATTGATAATTCTGCAAAAATCTTTTCTTCTTCCATTAAAAAACTCCTTATATCAACACATGTATTGTGTTATTTTCTCAACTTTGCTGAAATTTCAGCGGCTGTATTAACAAGATCCACGACATAATTGTTTATTTCTCCTTCATCCAACCTGTTTGCAGGTCCGGACAAAGATACCGTTGCTACAATCCGGTCCCCATGGTCATAAATCGGAGCCGCCACACTATTAAGCTCTTCATTAAATTCACCAAGTTCAGTTGCGTATCCCTGATCTTTAACTATGCTGATCTCTTTCAGTAAAACTTTCCTATCAGTAATTGTCTTGTTAGTAAGCCTGGTCATCCCCAACTTACTGACAGTCTCCAAAATAGAGTCATTAGTCAGCATGGAAAGAAAAACCTTTCCGGAGGCACATGAGTTAAGAGGATAGATATATACTTTTTCGGCGTTTAAAGTTAGATGGTTATCACTCCTGACAGAATCTATAGATATAATCATTTCTCCTGACAGAACATTCAAATAGACATTCTCATTTGCT
>DAOWMA010000099.1 GCA_030643345.1 Spirochaetaceae bacterium | reverse complement strand
TTTAGATGATGCTTGTCGTTATTCCATAAGCCTGTTGTCCGGGCATGAAGGGGGCGCTAATGATCTTAGTGCAAAAATAGCTACTCTCATTAATGCCCAGGCTGTTATTACTACAGCCAGTGATACTAATCGGAATATCATTATAGGCGTAGGATGCCGCAGAAACACCCCTGTAGATGAAATAAAGGAAGCTGTAGAGTCCTGCCTGAAAGAGAATAATTTAAGCTGGAACAATATCCAAACTGCTGCAACAATAGATCTTAAAAACGATGAAACTGGATTGCTGGAAGTTTTTAGTAATAAGGGTGTACCTGTAAGGTTCTTCAGCATAAGTGAAATAAACAGTTTCGACGGTCCATATACTGTAAGTAATACCGCTGTTAAAAACCTCGGAGTTAAAGCAGTAGCAGAACCCTGTGCGCTCCTTGCCGGTTATAAAACAGAACTTATTCAGCACAAAAAGATAATTGGGAATGTAACTGTCGCCCTGGCCAAAGAACAGTTAAGGTCGAAACTTCTGACAATAAATACTATGAATGGAAGGAATATATGAAAGGGAAATTAGCAGTAATTGGCCTGGGACCGGGTTTTGAGAATTATATTATACCGGCGGCCCGCCAAAAGCTTGATGAAGCTGATATTATTGTAGGTTATCACAAGTATCTGAAATTAATTAAAGACCTTATTCCGGATAAAGAGACAATGGGAACAGGTATGCGTAAAGAGCTGGAACGGGTGCAGATAGCTGTAGAACAGGCAGATCTTGGGAAAAAAGTCTGTCTGGTCTCCAGTGGAGATGCCGGAGTATACGGAATGGCCGGACTGGCTCTGGAGTTACTGTCCGGACAGAAAAATATCAATATAGATATTGAAATTGTTCCGGGCATTACTTCGGCATCCTCCTGCGCCGCCCTGCTGGGTGCACCACTAATGCATGACTTTGCAGTTATATCTTTAAGTAATTTGTTAACAGACAGTGACTTAATTAAAAAACGACTGATACTGGCTGCAGAAGGAGATTTTGTCACAGTACTTTATAATCCAAAAAGCTCAAAACGAACTGCTTTGCTGGAAGATACTGTAAAGATTTTTTTGGGAAAAAGAAAAGGAAATACTCCGGTTGGAATAGTCAAAAATGCATACAGGGAGAGTTCTTCTGTGGTAATAAGTACCCTGACAGAACTGCCTGAACTGTACGATCAGATTGATATGACAACAACCCTTATTATTGGTAACAGTATGACTTTTCAATGGGGAAAGTTCATGATTACACCAAGGGGATACGATTTAAACTCTTCCGCTTCCAGGTATAAACAGTTATGATGTCCCTATGTCAATAAATATAGTTTTAGTCGAACCGGAAATTCCTCAAAACACCGGTAATATTGCCAGAACCTGCGCCGCTATAGGAGCCGGTCTTCACTTAATAAGACCTCTGGGGTTCTCTGTAGATGATAAATATCTAAAAAGAGCCGGTCTTGACTACTGGGATCTTTTAACCGTCAGCTACTATGACAGCATTGAAGAATTTCTGGAATCAGTCAATTCCGGACAAATAGTATATATTACTACGAAAGCAGATACAGTATATTCTGATTTTAAATATGAAGTGGATTGTTATCTTGTGTTTGGAAAAGAGACAAAAGGTCTTCCGGAAGAACTGTTAGCTAAAAATCATAAGACCAGCGTAAGAATTCCTATGGTTAATGAAGCCCGGTCTCTGAATTTATCTAATTCAGCAGCAATAATTGCATACGAAGTCCATCGCCAGTTAGGATTTAAGGGTTTACAGAAAGAGGGGGATTTGCATAGATTGGATTGGGATATCCTGTAGAGACGCACAGCCGTGCGGTCTGTACAGGATATGTATTATTTTGCATAGATTTTTTTTAAAGGAGTAATATAAATGAAAATCGGAATTATAGGTGTTGGTAATATGGGTGCTGCCATTGCAGAAGGAATAAAGAAAAATTTTCCTGAAATTGTAATAGCCATAATGGATACAGATAATAAAAAAGCAGAACAGGTAAATAAAACTGTATCAGGGAAAATATTCAAAGCAGATAATTATGAAGATTTCTGCTCATATTCTGATATCATTATTCTTGCTGTAAAACCCCGGTACCTTGATGAGCTTTTAAGTCATCTTTCAAGGTTTACAAAAAATAAAAAAATAATCTCTATTGCTGCAGGAAAAACTATTGAATATTTTGAAGGGAAAACAGGTAGTACGAATGTAATTAGATTTATGCCGAATATTGCAGCTACTGTCAGAGAAGCAATTGTTGCAGTTTCCCATGGCGAAAATACATCTGAAGAGTTTATAAAAGAAGCAGTTGATATTGCAGAATCCATTGGTAAAGCTATAGTTTTATCTGAGTCTCAAATGTCTGCCTTTACAGGACTTTCGGGTAGTGGAATTGCATATGTGTTATCATTTATACATGCCCTTGCCCTGGGTGGTACGGAACAGGGAATCCCCTACAATCAGTCTTTAAAAATTGCAGTTCAGACAGTTAATGGTGCTACTGCAATACTTAGTAAAGATGTACAGTCTGGTGGACAAATTAAAAACCCTATAAGTCTTCTTACAAAAGTGATATCTGCCGGAGGTACTACTATTAAAGGAGTTAAGGCTCTTGAAGAAGGTAAATTTACCGCTACTGTCATGAACGCTGTGAAAGAATCGAAAGACAGGGCGGATGAGCTGGAGAATTAGGATAGTTATCCTCAGAGGGTAGAGACTGAATTTTTAATGTTTACTGTATATTTATCAATTACAGAGTAAATTTCTTTCTCTCGAAATGGTTTCTTCAGTACTTCATCCAGGCCGGATTCCAAAATTTTTTCTATATCATCCTTATGTGTGTGCGCTGTAAGTGCAATGATAGGAATAGTAGAGAATCCATCAGTTTTACGAATAAGTTTTGTTGTTTCCATACCGTTCATTACAGGCATTCCAATATCCATAAATATGAAGTCCGGTTTTTCTGAAGTGGTTTTCTCCAGAGCCTCCTCTCCATTACACGCTTCAAGCACATGATGTCCAACCTTGTTCAGAATGGTTTTAAGGTACATTCTGTTTATGCCCTCATCTTCCGCAATAAGTATATTAAGGTTAGAAATTACAGGTCTGTCTACTTTCACTCCGATATTTATATTTGATTCTTCAGATTCAATAGAAGAAACATTATTAGGAATAATAACTGTAAATACTGAACCTTCTCCAACTACTGATTCTACAGATATTTCACCTTTCATAAGATTCAGAAGACTCTTTATTATAGTGAGTCCTATACCTACCCCTTCGTGCTTTTTGGTGTATGGATCTTCCAACTGTTGGAAAGGGTGGAAAATTTTGTTCAATCTGTCGGGAGGAATTCCAATTCCCTGGTCCGATATTGAAAGTGTCAGATCCGGATCCACTTTGAAATAAATCTCTATATTGCCCGAATCTGAGAATTTAATTGCGTTGGATAGTAGTTTTTCAATTATCTCTGCTATTCTGGATCCATCTCCAACAAAAACTTCAGAAATTTTCCCACTTTTAATAATAATATTAATGCCTTTCTCCCCGGCTTTATGTTTACAAAGATTGCCTGTATTTTGAATGAGTTTCTGAATTTGTACAGGTTTAGAGAATAATTTCAGTCTCCCGGAATCAATTTCGGAGTAATTTAGAATATCCTGAATAATGGATGTCAGATGTTCAGCCGATGATGCCGCCATATCAAGAAAGTATCTCTCAGAGTCCGAAATATCCATTGTTTCAAGAATAGACAGCATACCAGATACTCCATTTAAGGGTGTTCGAAGTTCATGGTTTATATTAGCAAGGAAATCACTCTTTGTTTTAAGGGCCTCTTTAAGTTCACTGTTCCGTTTCTCTAATTCCTGTGTTCTCTCTTTTACCCGTGTTCCAAGTTGTTTATTTAATTGTTCGAGTTCAATCTGTAATTTTCGTAATTTTATGTGAGTATTTATCCTTATAAGAACCTCAGAAAATTGATAAGGTTTTGTAATATAATCGACTCCACCAACTTCAAAGGCCTTCAGCTTTTCGTTTATATCAATAAGAGAGCTAAGGAAAATTACAGGAATACTTTTTGTATTCTCATTATTCTTTAGTTTTCCGCATAATTCATAGCCATCCATTTCAGGCATCAGGATATCAATCAGAAAGAGATCAGGAGGTGACTGAACAGCTGATTTAAAAGCTATAGAACCCCTGGAAAATACACGGACATTATAGCCCTCTTCAATAAATACTCTGCTTAATACATCGAGATTTTCAGGTAAATCGTCAACGATTACTATTTCAGATGCATGGTTATCCATAAAACTACCCTTTAAGAAAGATAGTTTCACCTATTTCTACAGAAATATCAAGGATTAATACCGAAATATCTTCCCTGTTTTTTTTCTGCTTCCATCTGACTATGATTTACATTATTATAAATAAATTGCGCCAAATAAATATGAGGAAGAACAATGGCAAAGATATTTAATATTCTTGTAGTAGATGATGATCTAAAAAATATTCAGGTTGGTATAAACTTTCTCAAAAAAAACAAAAATTATCATCTGCTTTTTGCAACCAGCGGCCAGCAGGCTCTGGAACGGGTAAAAGAAACGAAATTTGATCTTATTCTACTCGATATTATGATGCCTGTAATGGATGGTTATGAAGTTTGCAGAAAATTGAAAGAGGATAAAATTACAAAGAACGTACCTGTTCTGTTTCTGACTGCAAAACATGGAACAGAAAATATTATCGAGGGGTTCAAAGCAGGAGGAGCAGATTATATTACAAAACCATTTAATTCTCATGAACTGAATGCCAGAGTAAAAACCCACATTGAACTCCACTATCACTATAAAAAAGAGATAGAAAGGCTGCAGGATATTTTGTTTCATTCCCAGCGGACGGAAACTGTCAGTTTCCTTGCAAATGGAATCGCACATGATTGCAACAATTTCCTGTGTTCTATTTCTCCGAATGTCCATTTGATAAAAAGCAAAATACAGAAACAGGTATTGGATCTGGATTCATACACTGATTATTTTCAGGGTATAAATTCAGCAGTTGGAAAGACATCTGATCTGCTCCGTCAGTTTTCTGCTTTTGCAAAAAACAAAGAATCTGAAGCCGAAGTTGTCGATATGAATATTGTTGTAGCTGATCTTACTAAGATTTATAAAGGTTCCCTGAAAAATAAGGCTGAACTTGAGATTATTTTCCTGGACCACCCTGTCCTTGCATATGCAAACAAGATCCACATAGAACAGGTATTGCTTAATGTAATTATCAATGCTGAGCATGCAATAATTTCTCAACATGAAAAAAGCGACACAAAAGGTCTTATTAAAATGATAATTTCAAGAGTTCCCGGAACAGAAGATACGGAATTAAATGGGAAAATTCAATATCTTAAAATTATTATAGAAGATAATGGATCTGGAATAAGCGATGAAACAATGGAGAATATGTTCACCCCCTACTTTACAACCAGGGGGAATAATGGAGGGACTGCGCTGGGTCTTGCTGTTTCACATAGTATTGTCAAATCCTATAATGGAATTATGAAAGTAACATCTGAGATTGGGAAGGGCAGCTGTTTCAGTATTTATTTCCCATTCTATGAGAGTGAGTATTTAGCTTAATAAATCTTTTACTTCATCCCATACGGATTATGTTCACAAAGTGTTGAAAGGCATAAAACCCAGCTGCATTTACTCCAACAATCAAAAAAGGAGGCTACATGTACCTTTTGTATATTGCAACAGCATTGGCTTTAAGCATTTCTTTTTTTATTAATAAAGAGAAAACTATTAAAGCAGTTAAAATGGCTTATAAAAAACTGACAAAAATATCACCTGCTTTTTTAGGTCTGATTATTGCAGTTTCTATTGTACTCTACCTTGTTCCCGAACAGGTAATTTCGAGTTCCCTGGGAAATGACAATAAATTCCTAAGCATTCTTTTAGCTTCTTTTATGGGTTCCATAACATTAATGCCGGGGCCTATTGCCTATCCTCTGGGTGCAATATTATTAAAAGAGGGTGTAAGCTACATGGTCCTCTCCGCCTTTACGACCACATTGATGATGGTTGGTGTTCTTACCTTTCCTATAGAAAAAGCATATTTTGGAACTAAAGTAACTATCCTGAGAAATATTATTAGTTTTTTCATTGCTATTGGTGTGGCCGTAATGACCGGTTTTGTTTTCGGAGAGATTATATGAAGAATAAAATTATTAAAACAGCAGCAGTTTTAATCTATATTGCCTTTGTTTCCCTATCGTTTATATTCGGGTATAATCCCGGAAAACTAATTGGACATAATTTTGCCTCTTTTTCACTTGAAATGATTAAGTTACTGCCACCTGTATTTATTTTAATCGGACTTTTTGAAGTCTGGGTAAAAAGGGAATTTATAGAAAAACATCTGGGTAAAAATTCCAGTGTATTAAGTTATGTCTGGGCTATACTTTTAGCAGGGCCTATTGCAGGTGGTTTAATACCGGCTTTTCCCATTGCTTACTCCCTGTTTCAAAAGGGCGCAAAGATGAGTGTTATCTTTACATTCATTGGAGCCGCCGCTGTTTGCCGGATTCCAATGACACTATTTGAAGCTTCATTTTTAGGAATTAAATTCACCCTGGTTCGATTACTGGTATCTATACCCCTGGTTATTATTAGTTCAATCTGGCTGGGGAAGTATCTTGAAAAGAAGGATTACATAATTATGAAGGGGTAAATCTTTACTGACAAAAGACATACCTCCTTCAAGTAATGGGAACGGTATTTTTTAGCCTTCATTCTCCAGCATTTCAAGATAGGACTGAAGTGCCAATACCAGTTGACGAAGCATCTCCATTGGCATTTCATCCAGATCGGCCTTAATATTGCTGACTAACTCAATATCTGATTTCATAAGGGAAATTTCATCTAAAAGCTGCTGAATTTCTTCTTCAAGCTCTACTATACGTCTATCAGATTCAGTAATCTTACTGTCAACATAACTTGAAGTTGCCAACGGATCACGAATACCAAGAATACCATTTGTCGCACATCCTGATAATGAAAAAACAATAACCAACAATAAACAGAAACTGATAACTCTCAGGTTAACTCCGGATTTTATATTATTCTTATTCATCTTTCCTTCCTGGAAAAAAAATTTAATTAAAACACAGTATCATGTATAAAATCACAGGTCAATAATTTTTAAATGCGATAAATCCCGCCACTACTTGTAAAAACCCTGCATCCTGAAGTATTATCCTGATCATGTTAGATTTTAAATTTCTTAAAGAAAACAGAGATG
>DAOWMA010000349.1 GCA_030643345.1 Spirochaetaceae bacterium | reverse complement strand
TTCGGTAATGTAGCTCAACATGCAATTGAACTATACAACAAATTGGGTGGAAAAGTAATTTTAGTTTCCTGCTGGGACCAGGAGAAGGGAGAACCAAGAGCATACCGGAAAACTGATGGTATAGTTTTAAAGGAATTGCAGTCAATAACAGATAATTTTGGTGGTATAAACAGGGAAAAAGCCATTGACCTTGGATATGAGGATTTACCGGGGGAAACGTGGATAGAGCAGGATGTTGAAATACTTATACCAGCTGCTCTGGAAAATTCTATTACTGCAGAGAATGCTTCCGCCATAAGTGATAATGTCAAACTAATTGCAGAGGGGGCCAATGGTCCGACAACAATTGAAGCAGATAGAATTATTAAGGAAAAAGGCATTTTTTTAATTCCCGATTTTCTGGCAAATGCCGGTGGTGTAACATGCAGCTATTTTGAACAGGTCCAAAGTAATACAAATTATTTCTGGAGCAAAGAAGAAGTACTTAGTAAGCTTGATGCAAAAATGACTGATGCTTTTATCAGTGTAAGTGATCTTGCAAAAAAACAGAAAATCTATACCAGAGACGCAGCATATATTCTGGCAGTCGATCGTGTTGCGAGGGCCTGCAGCAGTAGAGGCTGGATATAATAATCGATGGAAAATATAAAAGAGTTTTCCCGTAAAACTTTTCTGCAGGATTCCTTCACCTACCTTGGCAGTGGTAGTTTTGGAGGAAAAGCAGAAGGTTTGAAATTACTGCATGAAATATCTGAAAATCCGATATTTGATAAATATCCTGATTTCGAAGTCTCAATACCAAAAACTATAGTAATAACAACCAGTTATTTTGATGAGTTTATGGAACAAAATGATCTTTATCCGGTAGCTTTATCAGAAAAAGATGACAAACTTATCAGTTATCAGTTCCAAAAAGCTTCTCTCCCCCCTGGTATTTTAGGTGATCTCCGAATAATTGCCTCAAAGACAACTCCATTGGCAATTCGTTCATCAAGTCTTCTCGAAGATTCTGCTGAAACTCCTATGGCTGGGATCTATGCAACCAAGATGATACCAGGGAACCAACCGGATCCCGGCACAAGATTTCGTAAACTTACAGAAGCAATAAAGCTTATTTATGCTTCAACTTTCTTTTCTGCACCTAAAATATCTATGACTGCAACGGGTAATGATATTTATTCTGAAAAGATGGCTGTTATTATACAGGATGTCTCGGGATTACAGCATAACAGGCGTTTTTACCCGGATATTTCCGGTGTGGCAAGGTCCTTTAATTATTATCCAACAGGACATTCAGAATCTGAAGATGGAGTAATCAGTCTGGCTCTGGGCCTTGGAAAATTTATTGTCGATGGAGGCAATCCCTGGCCCTACTCTCCTGCAGCTCCCTCAGCCCCCCCGCCATATAATTCTATAAATGATATGATGAAAAATACTCAAGCCTCTGCATGGGCAATCAATATGAATATATTAAAGGAGTATAATCCCATTTCAGAAAATGAGTATCTTATCAAAGTATCATTAAAAGAAGCAGAATATGATAATTCACTCAAGTATTCCGTATCAACATATGATCCATATTCCGATAGACTGGAGCCGGGTATTTCTATCTCCGGCAAAGGTCCCAGAGTTATAACATTTGCACCGATACTTCAAAACAGGGAACTTCCACTAAATGATATTCTAATAGATTTAATGACCATAAGTAAAGAAAAAATAAAATCACAATTGGAAATAGAGTTCGCTGTTACTATTCCAAAAGATTCGGAAACAAAAAATCAACTGTCAATGTTACAGCTGAGACCATTGAATATTTCTGAAGAAAAAGTGACTATTAATTTTAGTACGATAAAAAAGGAAAATATTATCCTGAAATCAGTCAATTCAATGGGGAACGGTACTAATAATAATATTAAAGATATTGTATTTATAAATCCTGATGATTTCAATTTCAAAGACAGCACCAGGATAGCCAGAGAAATTGAAACTATTAACAAACAAATGATCCATGAGAAAAAGCAATATATTCTTATTGGTTTTGGACGTTGGGGGAGCTCCGATCCCTGGCTTGGAATACCTGTAAACTGGTCAATGATTTCAGCAGCAGGAGTCATAGTTGAAGCCTCCCTCCATGGGAGACCGGTAGATATGAGCCAGGGCTCTCATTTTTTTCATAATATTACAAACCTCAGGATTCCTTACATCTGTATAGATGATTTTTCTGAAGATTTTCTTAATTGGAATTGGATTAATACTAATTGTAACAACACAAATTCACTGGTAAAACGTACAAAACTGGATAATCCTCTAAAAGTAAAGATTGATGGGAGAATACACACCGGGGTAATTTTTAGATGAAGAAGCTGGAGCCAATGGAAATCCTGCTGAGAGATTTGAAGGAACGAAGTAAAGAACTTAACTGTATTTACCAGGTGGAAGAAATTCTTCATAAAGAGGACCTTCCCCTTGGGAAAATGTTCAAAGATATTGCAGACACCCTGCCGTCAGGATTTCAATTCCCGAAAATCGCACAATCCAAGATTAAATACAGAAATATTGAATATAAATCAGAGGACTATACAGAAACAACCTGCATCCTGAAAGCAAGTATCTTTTATCAGGATAAAATAACAGGTGAAATAGTTGTCTCCTATAAGCAGGAATCACCTCAAACGGCATGCGTTCCATTTCTTAAAGAAGAGGTAAAGCTTATTACTACAATAGCTGATCGTATAAGCTATGTCATTCAATACAGAGATCTTAAAGATGTTTTTTCTGAATGGCA
The DNA here is from genome assembly GCA_030643345.1 of Spirochaetaceae bacterium. GTDB lineage: Bacteria > Spirochaetota > Spirochaetia > B11-G9 > B11-G9 > JAJRQE01. The sequence goes on along the minus strand of DAOWMA010000349.1, from coordinate 330 downwards.
AACAATGAAAAAGGACTCTAAAAAAGAAGTTATAAGTGAATGGCACATCATACTTAATATGCTGAACAGGACAGACAGAAATTTATACGTTTATATATCTCAAAAAATGCTGCACTATCTTTGCTGGAATGGGATAGAAGATGCAAAAAATCTGTTGGAAAAATATAATAATCAGAGTAAATTATATAAATCTACTCAGGCCACCTATACAAACAGCCCTACGGATAAATCAAGCACAGATACTATAGTTCAAATAAGTAAGGATATTTTTAAAATTGCTGCAAGACATCTGACAGATCAGCATATTCTTACCAATATCCAAAACTGGAT
>DAOWMA010000105.1 GCA_030643345.1 Spirochaetaceae bacterium | reverse complement strand
TTGTTGTGATGAATCCTCTTGGCGGGGGGACGATTACACAAAATCCGGATACCTTTGATTTTATCAGGGTCAGACGGTCACAGAATAATCTTGATGGGGCCCTTCATTTTCTTATGAACAATAAAAATATTTCGGTAATGTTGACAGGATTTCGTAATAAGAATGATATTGACACAGCTGTTGCCTCTGTTGATACATACAAACCATATACAAAAGAAGAAGTAGAAAGAATTCGAATACACATAGACAGTGATTTTAATAATCTCTGCACAACTTGTATGTACTGTAATAATTGTCCGGTTGATATACCTGTCTGGAAATTTGTTGAGACGGCCAATGGCCTTTACTATAATGCAGATGGTAGTTTGGCAGACAGATTAAAGTATCATTGGGGTACTGATATCAGTGTGCTTGATCTATGTACTGAATGCAGATTGTGTGAAGATGTCTGTACTCAGCATCTGCCCATCCTTGCGCGATTTGAGGAGCTGAAATCGGCAATAGCCGGTCAGAAATAACTAATGGATAGAGATCAGCTGTTTTTGGTAGTAGACTTAATTCTTAATCAATCAAGTGATAATGATATTGAAGTTATTATGGAAGCAATCAAGCGCAGAGCCAAGGGACGAAACAGCGGTACATTCAGGGGAGTAAATCCTGAACGTCTGGCTAAAGAGACTGCATCTGTATTGAATAAACAGATGAGTTATTCAGTTGAAGGTATTAGAAAGATGATTCAGGAATTTGCTGTAGGTGTAATACAAAAGGAAGCTCCGAGTTAAAGGCGGAACAAATCCAGGACCTTCTGGAAGCATGGGGCCCTGATCCATCAGTAAGGGAGGCCATGAGTAATTCAAAGCCCCTGCCCAATGATGGCCAATTGACCATGATAAGGCAACTGCTCACCTTTAGTGCGGGAACAATGTCAGCGTCTGAACAAACAGAGCTTTATAATAGTATTCCCGATTGGCAAAGAGAATACTGGAGACTTTTGTCAGGCGGTGTTCGTGATATTCTGACACTTTTCCTTAAGGGTTCTATTGATGAAGAGACCTGCTGGTCTCAGATTTACTCTGCACTGGAATTAGAGTGATTGAATATTGAGGATTGAAGGGATTGTTCTTATAGATTTCATTATTTTTTTATAATCGTCTTTTCTCTCAAGTTCCATGGTAAATCTTCCTGTAAGTTTGCCCCGTTCATCCTCCTCCAACCGCCCTTCTATCAGATGTCCTTTATACTTTCTGATTGCTCCTTCAATTTCCGAGAAAAGGTCTGAAGTCATTTTCGAAAGTACCTTGAATTTGTGGGTTTCCCAGGGAGAGACAGCTTCCCATTCCACATCTATGCATCTGTCCTCAATCCCTTTTATATGTGCCAGGTTCGGACAGTTTTTTTTGTGGACTATTATGCCCCTTCCCCGTGATATGTAACCAATAATATTATCTCCGGTTGTTGGATGACAGCATTTTGCTATGCTTATCATCATATTTTTTTCATCACCAATCTTAAATGCAATCTTTGCCTGATCGAGTACATGTTTAACTATTGTTTGTTTTTCTTCAATATCTTCTTCTAATAGAGGCAGTTCATCTTTTTCTACAATTTCTTTTACTGGTGCTTTCTTCTTTGCAATAATATTTTTATCAATGTAAAGATTTTCTTCATGCTTATTCAACCAGTGGCGTATTTTGTTTTTTGCTCTGGTTGTAGCGACAAATCTAAGCCAGTTAACATGTGGTTTTGCAGAACTTGCAGTCATGATTTCGATTACCTGCGTATTTTTTAATGGCTGATTCAGAGGGATTATCGATCCATCTGCCTTGGCTCCAATAGTGTGAGTACCTATTTCTGTGTGAATATGAAAAGCAAAATCAATTGCAGTTGAGTTTTTTGGGAGTTCAATAATATGACCGTTAGGAGTAAATACGTAGATTGAATCCCTTAGGAATTCGTTTCGGATATCTTTCAGGAATTCATTGGAACCGGACTTGATTCCGTCCCATTTTTTGAATCTATTTACAATTGGAATGACGTCAGAATTAATTCTCTTTGCGTTACCCTTATAGACCCAGTGTGCAGCTACCCCGTACTCAGCGGTAGAGTGCATCTCTTCTGTTCTGATTTGGATTTCGGTTACTTTCCCTCCGTAGCACATAACGCTTGTATGCAGACTTTGATACTGATTTGCCTTTGGCATTGCAATATAATCTTTAAAACGTCCCTCTATGGGAGGCCACAGCTTATGGACAATCCCAAGAATGGTATAGCACTCATTGTTACTACTGCAGAGTATTCTGATTCCAAGAAGATCATAGATTTCACTTATATCCTTTTTACGGCTTTTCATTTTCCTGTAAATGGAATATATGTGTTTTGCTCTGGTACTGGCATTTATACGCAATCCTTCTTTTGCGGCGGTTTTCAGAATTGTTTGCTCTACCTTTTTCAGATAATTTCTTTGTTCAGATTTTTTTGTCGCCAGATAGTTTTCTATATATTCGTAAGTTGTGGGGTTCAGGTGTTTCAGGGAGAGGTCTTCAAGGTCGGCCTTTAACCATGAGATACCTAAACGGTCGGCAAGTGGTGCATATATTTCCAGACATTCGTTTGCAATTAATTTTCTCTTTTTTTCCGGAAGAAATTCAAGTGTACTCATATTGTGAAGTTTGTCTGCAAGTTTTATTATTATTACACGAATGTCCTTTGCCATGGCCAGAAGCATTTTTCTTATAGTCTCAGCTTCCTGTATAGATTTACTTTTTGCCTTCAGAATAGATATCTTTGTAACCCCTTCAACCATGTTGGCTACTTCTTTTCCATAACGCCTTTTAATTTCATTAAAAACTACATTGGTATCTTCCAATACATCATGGAGAAGGGCAGATATTATTGTATCCGAGTCCATGTTCATATCAATAAGGATTTCAGCAACACGCAAAGGATGGATAAAGTAGGGTTCTCCGCTTGCTCTCTTTTGGTCCTTGTGAAGGTTCTTTGCCCATTCTGCAGCATCCATTATTTTAGCTTGTTCTTTATCGCTGAATCCGGATAGTTTTGACTTAAATATTTCCAGCTGATTTCTCATTTTTACACTCTTTGTCCCACCGTGACTCTGTCCCTTCCTGATAAGTCCTTTATTATTCCTGTATTATAATAGTCGGACGAATCCATAAGATTTCGGATTACTTTTGTTTGATCAATACTGGATTCTATTAGAAGATATCCGTCTTTTTCCAGAAAACAGGGGGCTTTATTAATTATTTCTCTAATATAATCAAGACCGTCTTTGCCTCCCCTGAAAGCCATGTCCGGTTCCGGCCATCCGACTTCCCCCATACGATCTGTTTCCTTATCCGTTAAATAGGGGGGATTTGTAATTATCATATCAAAGGACCCTTCTATACTATCAAATAAATTGGATTTAATAACTTTTAACTCTTTTCCCAAAATTGATGCACTGTTCTTTTTACATACACCAAGAGCTGCACTGGATAAATCGGAGCATAGAACAGATATTCGTGGTACATTGTGCTTTAAGCTAATGCCCAGAGCACCTGAGCCTGTACATAGATCAAGAATATTTTTTATCTCAGGGGAGTCTCCCAATATTTTTACAGCAGTTTCTACGAGGATTTCTGAATCCGGTCTTGGAACAAGAACGTTTTCATTTACATAGAAAGAAAGACCGTAAAATTCTTTCTTTTTTATAAGATAGGAAACAGGATAGTTTTTATTTCTTTTATTGATAAGAGCAAAATAGGATTTATAATCTGTTTTACTCATTTTATCAGGATATGAAGCCAGCAGTTTCTCTTTCGATACACACAAAACGTATGCCAGTAGAATCAGAGCATCCAGAAACGGTGTTTCTGATGGTGCAGGCGAGTTTTTAAGTAATGAAGTTCCTTCTGCAAGAACTTCTCTTATGGTTTTCATTTTTCCTTAAGAGCTTCCTGGTTGGCTGAAAGCTGAAGGCCGTCAATTATCTCTGCCAGATCTCCCTGCATAATATATTCCAGTTTGTAGAGGGTAAGATTTATTCTGTGATCTGTTACCCTGTTCTGGGGGTAGTTGTAGGTTCGAATCCTTTCAGATCTGTCACCGCTTCCAACCTGGCTTTTACGGTTTTTCGAACGTTCCCTTGCTTTTTTCTCTGCTTCAGCTTCATATAATCTTGCTCTAAGAACTCTAAGGGCTTTTGCTTTATTTTTAATCTGTGATTTTTCATCCTGACAGGTTACTACAACACCAGTAGGAAGATGGGTAATACGGACAGCTGAATCAGTTGTATTTACACTCTGCCCTCCGGGGCCGGATGATCTGAATACATCTATCTTCAATTCTTCATTTTTTATCTGGATATCAGTTTCTTCTGCTTCAGGAAGGACGGCGACAGTAACTGCGGATGTATGAACTCTTCCTCCTGATTCAGTTGCCGGTACTCTTTGGACTCTATGAACACCACTTTCGTACCGAAGGGTCCCGTATACTTCCTTTCCTGAGATTGAAAAGGCTATCTCCTTGAAACCGCCAATACCAATTTCATTTGTTGACATAACTTCGGTTTTCCATTTATGAGTTTCGGCAAAACGGGAGTACATCCTGTAAAGATCGGCTGCAAACAAGGCTGCTTCATCTCCGCCGGTACCGGCACGGATCTCCATTATTATATTTTTCCCATCCATTGGATCTTTAGGGACCAGAAGTATCTTCAACTTCTGTCCCATTTCCTTACTTTTTTCTTCCAGCCCATTTAGTTCTTCTTTTGCCATATCTCTCATTTCCGGATCAGTTTCCTCGTGTATAAGGGTTTTTGCGTCATCAATCTCATCCAAAAGAACTTTATACAGCTCATAAAGATCTGCAATCTCCTTTATATGACTGTATTCCTGCATTACTTTTTTGTAACGATCTCTGTCTTTAATTGTATCCGGATTGGCAATCTCTTTTTCAAGTTCTTCACATCTGGCAACTACAGAATTAAGTTTATTTATCATTACTGGAATATATCAGAAAAAATGGAGTGTTTCAATCGTTACCAACTATGGTTTTTAACTCGTTTAATCGCTTTCTCTGTTTGATAAATCCGAATATACTGCCGCAGAATCCCCCTGCTATATGGGCAAACTCTGCAATATCATTGCTTTGAAAAGACTGGAAAACTTCTTTAACAATATAGAGGGCAATAATCAGAATAAATGTAAGAGGTATTTCACCGTTTTTAGTATTTGTAAAAGGGGCCAGCAGGATCATCATAAATGCAACACCGCTTGCTCCAAGAAGGGCCCCCTGGAACAACAGACTGTTGAGTATCCCTGTTACCAATGCTGTTATAATAATCATGATCAGGAGAGAAAAAGAGCCGTACTTTTCCTCCAGAATCGGACCAACCAGGAGAATTATTGCAAAGTTACCAAGAAGATGTTCCCAGCTGGTATGCCCGGCAATATGAGAGAAAAGCCTTACATAACTTATAATGGAACCAGTATCAAAATACCCCCTGCCGGGAACAACAAACCATGAAGGAATCAGATTATCTCCAAATAAAGGGTTTAATAAAAGAACCAGGACAGCTATAAGGGTGTAGTTAAGCACTACAGGAGCATTGTATCGAATTTTCATGTTTACACCTTATTAACTGAAGGTTGAAAAGTCAACTAAGTTGGGTCCAGGTGCATATGTACGATTCGCATTAAAATATGATAAATTATGAAATATGTGAAGGAGAGACCAATGAGTAATAAAAACGATAAAGATATATTAAGACGGAAAATTCTGGTTGCTTCAGGTAAAAAAAAGTGTGAACTGGTTTTTCGAAATGCTAAGATAGTTGATGTTTTGTCCCATGAAATAATTGAAGGAAGCATTGGTGTGGATAATGGAATGGTGGTTGGTATTGGACTTTATGAAGGTGATGTTGAAATAGATGTTAAGGGAAAATATTTGATGCCCGGTTTAATTGACAGCCATGTCCATATTGAATCTTCTCTTGCCCCTCCTGATGGTTTTGCCAGAGCTGTTATACCTCATGGAACAACGACTGTTATTGCTGATCCCCATGAAATAGCAAATGTTAAAGGATCTGAGGGTATTAAGTTTATGACCAGGTCCGCAAAAAAAGTTCCTATGAATATTTTCTTTATGATTCCATCCTGTGTCCCTGCCACATCTTTTGAACATTCCGGTGCTGTGCTGGATGCGGCTGCTATAGATTCCTTAATGGATGATGAAAATGTACTTGGCCTGGGTGAACTAATGGACTACCCCTCTGTTGTAGCTGCTGATGATAAAATAATGGATAAAATACTGACAGCATCCAGCCGGGATAAACTGATAGACGGTCATGGGCCAATGCTGGAAGGTAAGGCACTTAATGCCTATGCAGCTGCAGGTGTTCGAACAGACCATGAGAGTTCTACTGTGGATGAAATGAGGGAAAGATTAAGAGCGGGTATGTATATACTTATGAGAGAAGGAAGTGCTGCCCATGATCTTAAAGCGCTTCTTGCCGGGGTTACAGAGGGTAATTCAAGAAGATGTCTGTTTTGTACAGATGACAGGCAGCCGGAAGATATCCTTGATAGCGGGCATATTGATAATCACCTGCGTATTGCTGTGGAGAAGGGGATTGATCCTATAACTGCTGTACAAATGGCTACTATAAATGCAGCTCAGTGCTACAGGCTGAAAGATATTGGCGCTATTGCTATAGGATATGAAGCTGACTTTGTAATATTTGATGATTTACAAAATTTTAAAATCAGAGAAGTTTATTATAAAGGTAATCTTATTGCGAAAGAGGGTAAAGCTGTCTTCGAATCTGCATGCGAAGATATTTCTGCTGTTTCAGGTAAACTGAATGTCAAACCATTCGGAATTGAAAGATTTAAACTTGAACTGAAAAGTGATATAGCCAGGGTAATGAGATTAAAAGCTCACAGCCTTCTTACAGAAAAAGTACAGAGAAAGATTTTCAGGGATAAAGATGGAAATTATGAACAGTATCCGGATCTGGATATTATTAAGCTGGCTGTCATTGAACGCCATGATGCAACCGGCAATATTGGTCTTGGACTTGTTGAAAATTTTAAACTTCAGAATGGAGCAATTGCTACAACAATTGCTCATGATTCTCATAATATTATTGTAATTGGGGATAATGATGCTGATATGTACGAGTGCGTAAATGAACTGATTAAGATTGGCGGTGGTATTACTATG
>DAOWMA010000368.1 GCA_030643345.1 Spirochaetaceae bacterium | reverse complement strand
GTATGGACTGAACAGGCATAGTAAAGCAGGTCAAATCTATTGTCGTCAAGAGTAATAAGTTCTTCTCTTAGGTTATATGCAAAATCCCCCCCCCGTTTTCCGTGTCCATTGTCTTTGCTTTCATTTTGACGCCTGCAGTCATGAAAAACAGCAAATAGTGCGACAATTTCAGGATCTGCCCCATTTTGTTCAGCAAGGCGAAAACCATTTTCTATTACCCGTGCCCAGTGTGTTATACCATGAATACCATCCCATGGAAGTTTATAACCGGATAAAATTGTTTTTATAAGTTTATTTGAAATATAGGTGTTCTGCATTGTCTAATAATAGCAGATTATCTGCGAAATTAAAGTAAAGAATAGATTTTTTTATGATTACAACTAGTATTTTATATGTAAAATTTCTCTATTTACTCAATTATTTCTTGTGTGTTACGGGATTCCATTATATAATAGTATAATTTGATAAAAAAATAGTTGGTTATTATTATGGAAAATGTATTTAATGAAAAAGACTTCGGTAATCTCTATTCCATGCTCCGGCATATTACAGATAATGTTCCCGATTTATTATGGTCAAAGGACCTTGAAGGGCGGTTTACCTTTGTTAATAAAGCTACTTGTGAATTTCTGCTTAATGCTCATAAGCCGGAAGAGGTGATTGGGAAAACGGGTATGTATTTTGCAAAAAAAGAAAGAGCTAAGCATCCGGAAAATAATGAATGGTACACCTTTGGTGAGATATGTGTTGATTCCGATAAAATAGTACTGGAAACAGGAGAACCCGGAAGATTTGATGAATATGGTAATGTTAGTGGTAAATATCTTTGTCTCGAAGTGCTGAAGGTCCCTCTTTTTGATGATAATGGCAAACTGATTGGTACTGTCGGCAGTGCCAGGGATGTAACAGAACAAAAAAGAATAGAAAAGAGACTTGAAGATCTCCTCCAACAGACAGAAGCAGATGCAAAAGCAGATGTAGAAACAAAAGAAATACTTTTACGTGAGATAAATCACAGGGTAAAAAATAATCTATCTTCCTTTATCGGAATGCTCTATGCAGAGAAAAAGCAATCACGACGAAATTTAAACGAGGCCCAGATGGAGCATGTGGATAGTCTGATCAATCGTGTAAAGGGAATCAGTATTGCTCATGAGCTTTTATCGCGGTCCCGATGGGCGCCAATTTCTTTATTTACTTTGTCCGAAAAGATTGTTCATTCTTTAAATCATCTTATTCCCGTAGACAGATTCATTAAAACAAAAATTACACCATCTGCTGTTTCCCTGGATACTGATCAGACTCACAGTATGGCAGTAGTAATAAATGAGCTGTTTTCCAACTGTATCAAACATGCAGCCGGTGCAGGAGAAGAGACAGAGGTTTCAATTGAGATAAAAGAAAAAAAAGGGAAAATAACATATATCTACAGCGATAATGGACCTGGTTTCCCTGAAGAAGTTCTTAATTCCGAATCTTACAATGTAGGGTTGTACCTGGTAAAAAATATCGTCCGGCAGAATTTAATGGGTACTGTTAAGATTGAAAATAAAGATGGAGCAAGAGTAATAATACAATTCCCCGGAGGCGTCAAGTTTGAAGAACTTTAATAACAAAAAAAGTGGAAGTTTAAAAATTCTTATAGCAGAAGATGATTTTCTTGTTTCAGAGATGATTGAGGGTGAGCTGATAGATGCAGGTTACGTGATAGTTGGTAAAGCTGATAATGGAATGCAGGCAGTGGAGCTTACAAAGGGTTTAAAACCTGACATTGTACTTATGGATATAAGAATGCCCGGGATGAACGGACTGGAAGCTACCAGGCAGATTATGGAAGATTGTCCAACACCTGTTATTATACTTACAGCCTATGAAAATATGGAAATGGTTGAAAGTGCCGGTAATGCCGGTGTGGGGGCCTATCTGAATAAACCTCTGGATGCCGGTGAATTTGAGAAGGCCGTACTGATTTCAAAAGCAAGGTTTAATGATATTAAGGAATTAACAGAGAAAAATAAACGTCTTGAAGAGGCTGATCTGCTAAACAAATCCTTAATGAAAGAGATTCATCACAGGGTAAAAAATAATTTTCAGTTGATCTCAAGTCTTCTTAATCTTCAGATTGGGGATTTAGAGGATTCCAGGGAAAGGAAAATCCTGGAGTCAGGAAGGGACAGGGTTCAGACCCTTGCTGTTCTTCATGAAAAACTATACGAAACTGGTGATTTTGTAACTATGCCGATGAATATTTTTATTAAAGATCTACTGAGTTCACTATTGGATGCATATGATATAAAAGATAGAATTATCGAACTAGATATTAATATAGATAATATTGTTCTTGATACCAGGAAAGCCGTAACTATTGGACTTATTCTTAATGAAGCAGTTACAAATTCAATAAAATATGCATTTTCTGATAGTGTTAACAAGAAAAGAACCATTAGTATTTCAATGAAAGTAGAGGATAAAATTATTCTACTAAGAATAGCGGATAACGGAATTGGCATTTCAGATATGGAAGAGGTACAATCAGGGGATTCACTTGGTATGAAGTTAATACATCTGCTTACGGAATCCCAGCTGGAGGGGAGTCTTGAATTCCCTGAAACAGAGGGAACGGAAATATTGATACGGTTTAAGCCGTAATATTGTAGAGACGCAGCGTGATATCGTAGAGACGTAGCGTGCTATATAGCACGCTACGTCTCTACATTGTTTTATAGAATTTCTCCTAGTTTTTTATAGAAATTCATTCTTCGTTTGGCATCTGCTTCTGCTTCTTTGAAAAGAGTTTCAGCTTCTTCCGGTGCTGTTTTATAAAGTGCGGAGTACCTTGCTTCACCTTTTATAAACTCCTGATAGTCAAGTTTTGGCTCTTTTGCTTCCCATTTAAACCTTTTCCCTTCTTCTT
>DAOWMA010000193.1 GCA_030643345.1 Spirochaetaceae bacterium | reverse complement strand
TATGAAAAACTTCGTAGTCAGGTACGTAACAGCGGAGAACTGGGTAATAGAAAGGCCCTCTGGTACAGGATTATTGAGGATGAGACTGATAAAATGAAATTAAATATCTATTCCGGTAAAGTCTGATTTTTAGATTATTCTATAACTAATTCTGTATAAACTTCTATTATCTATTTTGATATAAGTTACTGGAACAAAGCTAAAGTGAAATGTTATGATCTTTGTATAAGGGAGATCCATCCAGATGGTTAAATTTGCAGCTGTAGCAGCACTTGTCCTTGTTCCCCTGCTATGGGGAGCTTTAATGGTTCCTGTACTTGATTTTTTTGAAAATCTGATTTTCAAACAGTCAGATAAGTGGGGACATGAAGATGATTAATTTTTTTTATCTTATTGCACCTGAGTTTAGCGCTTATCTGACAGGCCCTGTTTTTTTTCTATCTCTTGCCGGTCTTGGTTTTGTAATTGGAATATTGGCTGGTATCTTCGGGGTGGGAGGAGGTTTCCTTCTTGTTCCACTAATGAATATTATTCTGGGGATACCTATTGAACTTGCTGCCGGCAGTGCAACCTGTTATATAATAGGCACAAGCACAACTGGAGTAATAAAGCATTTACACAAAGGCAATATTGAAATCAAAGCAGCTGTCTACATTTCTATTGGAAGCATGCTGGGAGCTGTATCCGGTGATATGCTTCAGGATGGATTGGTACTGCTTGCCGGTGGCAACAGATCTTTATTTGAACAGATTATGCAGGTAGTGTTTGTCCTGCTGCTGCTTGTTATCGCCTGGGTAATGTCCAGAGAATCCAGGTACAACGATGCGTCAGATATTCGCCCGGTAACATTTCTTCAGAAAATGAAACTGGGACCGGATACTGATCTTCCCCAATCAAAGCAAATAGGTGTAAGTATCGCAGGGTTGTTCGGTATAGGCTTTTCAGGTGGTGTTCTTACCGGGCTTATGGGTGTAAGCGGTGGAGTTCTGTTTATGCCTATCCTTGTTTTGGGAGTGGGTCTTACTCCCCACCTGGCGGTAGGAACCAGCCTGGCTGTCGTACTGGTTAGTTCCGTATCGGCGGTAATCAAAAAGACCCTTTCAGTGAGTCAGACAGGTAATGGCAAAGTCAGCCTTCCTATTGCCATAGCTCTCCTTGCAGCAGGTGCTGTAGGTGTCCGAATTGGTATTGCCATAAGTCACAGATTGCATGGGGAACGGTTGAAAAAGTATTTTTCAATAGTAGTACTCGGTGCAGCTGTAATGGTGGCTGTTAAACTTTTTGTATCTTTGGAATTGTTTTAGAAGAAGTTATTTCTGATTATTTAGAAGTAATAGTTCCTGGGGTTTATAGATTCCTGAAATAAACAGAAAATGAATAGAAGGTCATATTAATCAAACAGAGTGCCTATACTAAAAGTAATAAATGGTTGATTGGAATTAATATCCCATCCACCGGAAAGACTGTAAGTATAGGGTTTTAGACCAATAAAGGATGCTTTAATATCAATGCCGATACCTATTGTAGGTCTAAATTTCATGTTGCCATTGTAGTTAAAAAGATTTGTTATAAGGAGGTCGGAAAATAAATAAGATGTAGAATCTTTTGTTGTCAGAATTTCTCCCATTGTTGGCATTAGTCGGCCGATATTCCATGTAATATTGCCATTGATAATTAGATATGATGGATACCAGGTATGTAAAGGCATAAGTATTGAATCTCCTCTGCTGCGATAATAATCATTGAATGTTAATTCAACACCATTTGAAAAGTTGTTCAGGGCACTTTTACAATAAATTCTTGTTTCAAGGCCAAAACCTGTATCTCCGGATGGTAAAGATGATATGTATTCTGCAGAGATTCCAGGAGTAATACTATCGGATTCTTTTCTAATTAAATATCTAAGATCTATTGTAGAGGTTCCTGAACCCGATTCAAATATTAATCCAGGACGGAAATATAAATCAGAATTGTAATAATTCTCTATATTCACAAATTCTGTTGTAATTATCGGTTTTAAAAAGTGCCTGGATATTGATAGAATTACTCCTAACTCTGTAAAGAGATAATTACTATCATACTGGTACAGATTGTTGCTTATAGTGGAGAAATTTAACTGACCTTCTGTATTCAGGTAAAGATAATCAGAAAACATAGTTTTTAATCTTACAATAGATCCGGTGGAATCATCTGTGTAAAAGACCATTGTTTCCAATAAGCTTTTATCATACCAAAAAATAGCTTTTAAAACCTGCAAATAGTTTTGGTTCAGATAGTGGGAGTTCCCAAAAGATTGGCCTGTTTCAAGCCAGGGCTTAATTAGCCATCCAAATTCTCTTGCCGGGAGAATTGTATAGTTTAATTTTGTTTTAAGAGTTAACCAGTTTTCGTGTATGTCCTTTGTTTCACTGAATTCTTCTAAACGTTGCTTTCTTGCAGGAATTCCCCTCTCTTTAAGATATTCAAGAAGATCAGGTATAGCAGCATTACATGATTCATATCCCCTCCGAATTATTTCTTCACCCTCATCAAATGCCATGAATGATATATTTTCAACATTGCATCGAATAAGAAACGGATTAAATTCCTTTATTTGTTTAACAGATCTTCTGCTTTTACTGATGTCGATAGTGACATTCAGTATTGATAATGGATTTTTGAGATTTACATCTGCAGAGTAAAAACTGGATGAAATTACCATATTGGGCAGCATTGTAATAAACGGTTCAATATGAACCAGGGAAGAAATACCTCCATCAACCAGTTTAAAATTTCCTATATTTACCGGTTGAAAATAAAAAGGGATAGCAAAAGCCGCCTTTAGTACTTTTACTAAATCACCTTTAGAGAGGATTACCTGCCTTTTTGTTATAAGATCTTCTGTAATGACAAAAGCAGGGATTGCTGTATTCTTCAAATCCATATTTTTAAAGAGAGCAAACATTAGTGCTTCGAATTCATGCAGATCAATAACACCTCCTTTAATAGGAAGAGTTAGATTAAAATAATTAGACAATCTGAGTGTTTTAATCATATCCTCAATGTCAGCTACACTCATACCCGCGGCATAAGCCAGTCCCACAATAGAACCCATAGAATCTGTTATCATCACATCGGGACGCAGGCCTTCCTCTTCGAGTCGTTTTAAAACACCTATATGGGCAAAAGCTCTGGCAGAACCACCGGACAGATTTAGAGCCCAGATTGGTTTGTTATACTTATTCAAACGTTCATTTATGTCTTCAAGACCATAGAAAACAGGAACATCCCGTAAATAGAGATCTTCAGATGATGCTATTGGCTCATATCCATAAACAAAAAAATTAATTAACAGGATGAGTGTAATAAATATATTTTTCATAAAAAGCCAAAGGTGAGATTCGAACTCACGACCTACGCTTTACGAGAGCGTTGCTCTACCCCTGAGCTACTTTGGCTTAAAACTTTCTTTTATTCTGATGTAAATTATCACTTTCTGCAGGATAAAATCAACCATGCCAAAATAAATGGTATAAATAATTCAATGATCATCTTAAGAAAACCCACATCTGACCGATATTTTAAAAAGGATACTACTGGAGGTTTTAATGATCAGAGGATTATACACCGGAGCAAGCGGAATGATGGCCCAGATGCATCGTATGGATGCATTGTCAAATAATCTGGCTAATGTGGATGTAACCGGTTATAAGAAGGACACTTCAATAAGTAAAGCCTTTCCCGAAATGCTGATCCGGCGAATGAGCGATGACGGTCTCTATAAATTCCCCTTCGGCAGTATTGATACAGCTCCCGTGGTAGGTACTCTGGGTGTAGGTGTTGAGTATAATGAAACATTTACAAATTTTACTCAGGGAGCCCTTAAACAGACAGAGAATCCCTTTGATCTGGCCCTTGACGGGAAAGGGTTTTTTTCAGTATCTGTAAATGGAAAGGAGCGTTATACCAGAAACGGAACTTTCCTGTTAAATGATAAAGGAACACTTGTAACAAAGGACGGCCATCCTGTTCTTGGACAGAATGGTGAAATAAGTATTAAGAAAAATAATTTTGTGATAGATGAAAAGGGTAATGTATATCAGAATGCAGCCTTTTCAGAAGATCCTGAACGACTTGTATCGATGCAGGAAAACGAATGGGAAGATCTTGAGATGGTTGATACGTTAAAGGTGGTAGATTTTGTCAGAGACAGATATATAAAAAAAGAAGGTAACAGTTTCTGGAAAAGTACTTATGAATCCGGGGAAGCTTATCAGATAGAGCTGGGTAGTGAAACAAAGGTTATACAGGGCTTTCTTGAAGGAAGCAATGTTAATCCGGTTACAGAAATGGTTAAAATGATAGAGATAAACAGAGCCTATGAAGCAAATCAGAAGGTTATACAGAGCCAGGATTCACTAACCGGTCGTCTGTTCAATGATATATTACGAGCATAGAAGAGGTAAAGAGATATGATGAGAGCATTATGGACAGCAGCTTCAGGGATGACCGGACAGCAGTTTAATATAGATACTATTTCAAATAATCTGTCAAATGTTAATACAACAGGTTTTAAGAAAACCAGAGCAGATTTTGAAGATCTTCTTTATCAGACTTCAAGAATTGCAGGTACTCCTGCCACTGAACTTACAACAATTCCTACAGGGATACAGGTCGGACATGGTGTAAAAGTAGCTGCTACTCAAAAAGAATTTACCCAGGGTGCTTTGCAGAGTACCGGGAATGTTGGTGATATGGCCATTACTGGAGAAGGTTTTTTTCGTGTTCTCCTTTTGGACGGTACTTATGGTTACAGCCGGGATGGATCTTTCAAGATAGATAGAGAAGGACAGTTTGTAAATTCCAATGGGCATAGATTGATGCCTGAAATAATTCTTCCCGAAAACTTTGTAAGGGAGAGTGTTGCTGTATCTCAGGATGGCCGGGTTACAGTTAAAGTGGCAGGTAATGATAATCCCATCGATGTTGCACAGATGGAATTGTACAGATTTGTTAATCCTGCAGGCCTGCAGTCCATTGGACAAAATAACTATAAAGTAACAAATGGTTCAGGAGATGCAATAGG
>DAOWMA010000085.1 GCA_030643345.1 Spirochaetaceae bacterium | reverse complement strand
GTTCTGTAATTTATTGTTTCAGGTTTTTTAACCTCTCCATACGACCACGCCCTTATCTGTTCAGGCGAGGCCAGCTTTATCATTATACTATCAAAATCCTGTATATCTCTCATCACAAAACTCCCTAGAACTGTGAACCCTGTCTATTAATCAACTCATCATCTCTCTCTGTAAGAGGGACCCTGTTTCCCTTTATATCATAAATCGACATATCCAAAGCAAGCCCCCTTAGCTCCTGAACCAGAACATTAAATGACTCCGGTACTCCCGCACTGGAGGAAGGTTCACCCTTAACAATACTTTCATAAATCTTGGCCCGGCCAGCCATATCATCCGACTTAATAGTAAGAAGTTCCTGCAGTGTATTCGCTGCACCATATGCCTCAAGGGCCCACACTTCCATCTCACCCAGTCTCTGACCACCAAACTGGGCCTTACCGCCAAGGGGCTGCTGGGTTACCAGTGAGTACGGTCCTGTAGATCTTGCATGCATCTTATCATCAACAAGGTGATGAAGTTTCAACATATAAACATATCCAACAAATACATCATTTATAAACTTCTCACCGGTCCTGCCATCACGCAAGCTAAGCTTGGAAGATTTGGGCAATCCAGCTTTTACAAGTTCATCCTCAATTTGTTCTGTCGAAGCAGACTGGAATACCGGAGTTGAAAACCATTTATCAAGCTCTCTTGCCGCCATTCCCAGTTCAGTTTCGAGCAATTGACCAATGTTCATACGTGAAGGTACCCCAAGAGGATTAAGACAAATATCAAGAGGAGTTCCATCCTCCATAAAAGGCATATCCTCTTCAGGAAGCACCCTTGCAACAACACCCTTGTTTCCATGACGTCCGGCCATTTTGTCACCCTCTTTAAGCTTACGCTTGGTTGCAATAATGACCTTAACAACCTCCTCGACCCCAGGTGACAGATCATCACCCTCAGATCGTTTCAGCCTTTGTATATCAATAACAGTACCTTCAGTACCATGAGGTATTTTTAAAGAAGTATCTCTTACCTCTTTTGCCTTTTCTCCAAAGATAGAATTGAGAAGCTTAAATTCCGGAGTTGTTTCTGTTTCCGACTTTGGTGTTACCTTTCCAACAAGAATATATCCGGAGCCGACCTTTGCCCCGACCCTTATAATACCTTCTTCATCAAGCTGGTCCAGAGAATTTTCGTTTATATTTGGTATATCCCTGGTCAGCTTCTCAGGACCAAGCTTTGTCTCTCTAACATCTATTGTAAATTCTTTTATATGAATAGAAGTATATATATCTTCTTTTACCACCTTTTCTGATATAAGAATCGCATCCTCGTAGTTATATCCATTCCATGGTACAAAACCAACAAGAACATTCCTCCCAAGAGCAAGATCTCCATATTTTGTTGCAGGTCCATCTGCCAGGACAGCCCCTTTCGATATCTTTTGACCCAGAACAACAATTGGCTTATGATTAAAACAAGTATCCTGATTAGTTCTCTGATACTTCTGCATAACATAGACATCTTTATCATGATCATCTTCTGCATCATCAGGTTTAATAATAACTTCTGTAGCAGTAACGTACTCCACCACACCTGCTCTTTTTGCTTTTACCAACACCCCGGAATCGTATGCTGCTTTCCCCTCCATACCAGTACCAACACGTGGTGGTTCGGGAAAAACAAGAGGAACAGCCTGACGCTGCATATTTGAACCCATAAGGGCCCTGTTTGCATCATCATGCTCAAGAAAAGGTATTAACGATGTTGCAACAGAAATAACCTGCTTCGGTGACACATCCATATACTGAATATCAGAAGGAGCTTTTGTTGTATAATCCCCTGCTCTTCTAATAGAAACCATATCATCAGCAAATTTTCCACCCTTCTCAAGTTTAGCATTTGCCTGAGCGATATTATACTTTTCTTCATCCATTGCAGAGAGATACTCTACATCCTTTAAAGCCTTCCCGTTTTCGACCTTTCTGTATGGAGTCTCAAGAAAACCATACTCATTCACCCTTGTATAATTTGCAAGGGAAACTATAAGACCAATGTTTGGACCTTCCGGAGTTTCAATAGGACACATCCTGCCATAATGAGTATAATGAACATCACGAACCTCAAAACCTGCGCGATCTCTCGAGAGACCACCAGGACCCAGAGCGTTCAAACGTCTTTTATGAGTTAATCCGGCAAGAGGATTAACCTGGTCCATAAACTGACTTAACTGACTGGATCCGAAGAACTCCTTTACTGCAGCAACCACCGGTTTAATAGATATCAGATCCTGAGGCTTAATAGTATCGAGCTCCTTAAGGCTCATTCTTTCTTTTGCAATTCTCTCCATTCTGGTAAAAGCTGTCTTCATCTGATTAGCAAGAAGCTCCCCGACAGAACGGATTCTTCTATTTCCAAGATGATCAATATCATCAACATTGGATTCACCAATATAAACCTGTATCAGATAACGCATAGTGTTCACTACATCCATCTTATCCAGAACATGGGAATCATTTTCTAAATCATAATCAAATTTCTTATTAAGCTTGTAACGTCCCACCCTGCCAAGATCGTAGCGTCTGGAAGCAAAGAACATGGAATTAAGGTCTTTTTCAGCACTTTCAATAGTAATGGGTTCACCAGGCATAAGAACAGAATAAACAGATGCAAGAGCATCCTCTTTTGAAGGCTCATCAATTTCCGGATCATCGGGAGTAAATTTCATCTCCTCCCTTTCGAAACAATTCATTATCATCTGAGAATGGAGAGAACCTTCATGATCAAAATCTATAATTTTTATTTTTTCAACACCGGAATGAATCAATTCATCTATAACATGGGGATGAAGCTTTTCTCCGGCCTTGTACAATTTTTTATTTTCACCTTCGCTTACTATATATACGGCACGGGCAAAAACTTTACCAACAAGCTTCTCTTTACTGGCCCTTTTATCAACAATTTTTACAGTTTTTATCTTAAAAAAGAGATCGATAAGCTTTTCACGTGTATCATACCCAAGAGCTCTAAGAAAAATAGTTCCAAGGATTCTTTTTTTCCGATCTATTTTTGCATAGATAAGCTCTTTTTTCTGATCTATCTCAAACTCAAGCCAGGAACCTCTATATGGTATTATTCTGGAGGAGTAGACACCTTTATCATGAGAAAAAATTACACCCGGAGACCTGTGAATCTGGCTGACAACAACTCGTTCTGCACCATTTACAATAAAAGTACCTCTCTCAGTCATTAAGGGAACATCACCAACATAAATATTTTTTTGTCGGATCTCCCCGGTCTCCTGCATTATAAGATTAACCTTGGCTTTTATAGGAACAGCATAAGTCAGCCCCTTCTTTTTGCACTCAGTTTCAGTTAATTTAATGTTATCAACGTCCAGCCTGTATCCAATATACTCAAGCAGCATATCTCCAGCCTGACTCTCAATCGGAAAAATACTTTGAAAAACCTCTTCAAGACCCTGTTGTGCAGGTGTCTCTCCAGCAGCAAGCTTGTCCATCTGAAGAAATTTCTCATAAGATTTTAACTGTATGTCAACAAGATCAGGGAGATCCAATGTCTCCTCAAAATCCTGACCAAGATATGTACGCTCAATGGTTTTGCCATCTATAAGCATTACCACCCTCCCTGAAAAAGAATGTTCACTACTGCAGAACCTGCAGCACTCGATAACGATCGGTTTCTAATAAAATATAAAACACCACCGGAATCATATTCCGGTGGTTAAATGAGTCAACTAATAATTATTACAAAGCGATTGCTGCTTCTATTTAACTTCGACAACTGCACCAGCTTCTTCCAGTTTAGTCTTAAGCTCCGCTGCTTCGTCCTTTGTAACACCTTCTTTAACAACCTTGTCCCCAGCTTCAACAACTTCTTTTGCTTCCTTGAGGCCAAGACCCGTAATTGCACGAACAACCTTAATAACAGGTATCTTCTTGCCTTCACCAAAACTTTTCAGAACAACATCAAACTCTGTTTGTTCTTCTACTTCTTCAGCAGGGTCTGCTGTCGCACCGGGTGCTGCTACTGCTACCGGAGCAGCGGCTGTAACACCAAATTTTTCTTCCATAGCCGAGATCAGCTCAGAAACCTCAAGAACTGTCATACTTGCAATTGCATCCAGAATTTCTTCTTTTGTAGCCATATTACCTTCTCCTCTTTGTTTTGTGCAGCGATAGCATGCTACCAGCGAAGACTAACGCTGCCATATTAAGTAAGTCAATATAAATAAATACCGACATCCTTCCAATTTTACGATTGTTCGCCTTTTTGATCTGCCACAGCCTGCAGAGTACGTACAAGCTTCTGAGGCACACCATTAAGTACATAAACAACATTCTGTAACGGCGCATTCATTGTTCGCATTAACTGCGCAATAAGCTCCAGTCTTGTCGGCAGCTTACTAAACTCTACAACCTGATCGGCATTAAAAACGTTACCGTCTATAATTCCGCCTTTTATTACAAGGACACCATCTTTTGCAAAATCAACCAACTCCTTCGCAACAGGACCGGCCTCGTCAGAGACAAGAGCTACTGCAGTAGGCCCAACCAGCTGATCACCAACATCCGGTCGACCAAGCTGTTCAAGGGCAATCTTTGCAAATCTATTCTTTACAACTTTTAAAACAGAACCCTGGGCCCTTAATTTGCCTCGAAGCTCTGTTATCTGTTCTACAGTTAAACCACGGTAATTTGTAAAAATTATATCCTTAATATTCTCAAAACTACCCTTTACTTCATCAATAGCCTTAACTTTATAATCCTGTATCTTTACCTGATAATCTGACATACTACCCCCTATGCTCCTGTCTTACCAACGGTATGGACATCAACCTTGACACCGGGACCCATTGTCGAAGAAAGAACGACTGTCTTAATAAAATCACCCTTTGTATCACTTGGCTTTTTCTTTAAAATATCCTCAACTACAAGCTGAAGATTGCTCTGCATCTTATCCGCATCCATAGATACTTTACCAACTGCAAAATGAACTACACCTGTCTTATCAGATCTGTATTCCACACGGCCCTTTTTAAGTTCCGCAAGCGCACCCTTTACATCAAAGGTAACAGTCTGTGTCTTAGGATTAGGCATAAGCCCCCTTCTACCCAGTATAGGACCAAGCTTACCTACATCCTTCATCATATCAGGAGTAGCTACAGCAACATCAAAATCCAGCCATCCGCCTTTTATCTTTTCAACAAGATCAACATCACCAACATATGCAGCTCCGGCTTCCTTAGCCTCATCTGCTTTTTCACCCCTGGCAAATACAAGGACCTTCTTCTCTTCAGAAAACTGATGAGGAAGAACAAGGGTATCTCTCACAGACTGACTCTTTTTAAGATATAGCTTAACAGACAACTCAACCGTTTCATCAAAACCTGCAAAAGCAACCTCTTTTACCAGCTCCAGCGCCTTTCCTACCGGATAAAGACTCTGCCTTTCATACTTACCCAGAGCCTCTTTGTATTTTTTCCCATGTTTCATACTATGCACCTACCTCAACACCCATACTTCGGGCAGTACCGGCAATAATCTTCATTGCAGCATCAATATCATTTGCATTAAGGTCCTGCATTTTTATCTCCGCAACCTCTTTGAGCTTTTCTTTAGAGATAGTTGCAACCTTATCTTTGTGAGGTTCAGCAGAACCACTTTCAATACCGCAGGCTTTCTTTATAAGAACCGCTGCAGGTGGTGTTTTTGTTATAAAAGTAAATGATTTGTCCGAATAAACCGTTATAACAACAGGTACGGTCATACCAGCCTCTACGTTTTTAGTTCTGTCATTGAACTGCTGAACAAACTGAGGAGCACTAACTCCGTGAGGACCCAGAGCAGGACCAACCGGTGGTGCCGGAGTCGCCTTCTGAGCAGGAACCTGCAGCTTTATAAGCGCAGTAACCTTCTTTTTTGCCATTTTTTTCTCCAATTTACCTGTAGGTAGGCACAAGGCATGCCTTGTTTGTACCTACCAGTTTGTGGTAATAACATCCGCCTTACGGCAGACTCCCATCATCCTTCCAACGGAAGGTATAAAAACCGCCCCATAGAGGCAGCAAAATTGCTACATTTTCTCAACTTGCAGAAAATCAACCTCAACCGGAGTTGCTCTGCCAAAAATACCAACAACAACACGAAGTTTTCCCTTCTCGGTATTTACATCTTCAATTGTACCGGTAAAAGTATTAAAAGGACCTTCCACTATCCTGACATTGTCACCCTCAGAGAAAATTTGAGCAACTGTCATAGTTTTATCAGACTTGAGGACACCGGTTTTCTGAAGAATATTTCTTGCTTCTTCTGCAGATATAGGCTGAGGTTTGGAATTTCCACTATAACCTACAAAACCAGTGACACCCTGTATCTTCTTTATTCCGGAACAGACCTCTTTCCACCCTCTATCAGGAAGGTCCATCTCGATTAAAATATAACCGGGAAGAAATTTTTTCGTGGTAATCTTCTTTTTACCGTCTTTAACTTCGACAACATCTTCTGCAGGCACTTTTATGTCAAAAACAGTCTCTACGAACGGAGACTCCTTCATCATAATACGAATAAATTTCTCTATTTTGTTTTCATAACCTGAATATACATGAAGTACATACCAACCCTTAGCCATTTTCCCCCCACTTAAGTTTACAATACCCTACTAAAAGCCAAAAAATTAGAAAACTAAATCCATTCCCTTGAGTAGGAGAAAATCAACAAAACCAAGAATAACAGCAAAAAGCAGAACAGAGATAATAACTACCTTGGTTGAAGAAGCTACACTGTCCCTGCTGGGCCAAACAACCCTCTTCAGTTCAGCATAACTATCTTTGAAGAACTGTATAATTTTTTTCATAATTCAATATCCTTAAGTCATCACAAAATAAAATCGCAGGCCAGGTAGGATTCGAACCTACAACATCCGGTTTTGGAGACCGGCGCTCTAGCCATTGGAGCTACTGGCCTGTAAAGGTCTTATTTAATTTTACTTTCTTTGTGGAGAGTATGCTTTTTGTCCCACTTACAATACTTCATAAGCTCAAGTTTTCCCTGCATATTTCTTCTGTTTTTCTCAGTTGTATAGTTTCTACGATTGCACACAGTGCACTTTAAAGCAATCTTTTCAATTGCTCCTTTCTTTTTACCAGCCATACCAGTCTATTCCCCTATCACCTCTATTACCCCTATTATATCGAAGCAACAGATTTACTACACTATAAAAATCAAATGATTCACAGATTATTACAAAGACACTCTGCATGTCAACAGAGCTGCTCTAAAAACAGCTTCCATAATCAGCAATTTCTCAGCCCTCGATCGGATTTGAACCGATTACCCCCTCCTTACCATGGAGGTGCTCTACCGACTGAGCTACAAGGGCATTATTAAAGTCCGACCAAAGTAGCAAAATCAAGGGGTTTTGTCAACATGCAGGAGGGCTCTACATCAGGATAATTCTAATTATAGGAGGGGAAAGTGATCGCTGCGAGTCTCGCAATTGATTCCACACCGCTTTTTCCGGCTATCGCCGGGCGGTGCGGGCGGTTTTTCCACCACCCCTTCCTGGAAACAGGACAGAGGCTGATGATATCCTATATTTATCAGTCATTATTCCCACATTACCATTACTCATCAAAAGCATAACCAACCTTATCCCAAATCCAATCTGGAGTACAATAATCATCATACAATATAAAGATTC